>JAHFFT010000034.1 GCA_023247795.1 Candidatus Omnitrophota bacterium | reverse complement strand
CCTCATCACCTAACCCGGATTTTCTAAAAATTTCGGTCAAATAGGCATTGCGAAAAAAATTTGTAAATTCTCGTTCATAATCGCCGGCCTCAGACAAACGATGTCCCATTTCTTCCAGATAAACCTCACCAAAATCAAAGGCATTTTGTAATCTTGCCCGGGCAATGGCAATACGTTTATGCTTCCCGTCCCAATGCCCGCCAAGGCCAGCCAATTCTTCCCCAGTCACTTTACTGCGAACAGCCACAATAATATCAATCGGACTTTGTTCAATTTCAATATCAAAATGTTCGGATAATTGTCTGTCAATGATTTCCCGAATTTTTAAAATATTGCGCTCTCCCTCAGTCAGCTCTTCCGGGGAAATCATTTCATACTCCTTCTCTAAAACCTCAGAATCATAGTGTACTCCTAGGCTGTGGATTTGTTTAATCAAATTGGTGTTAATCCAGATGATCGTATACCCCATATGTTTAAGAACAATCTGCGCATCCATATCACTTCGGGATCGATTCGTCCCCAAAACAATCTTGTCCCATCCTTTTTCTTCAATGACCTTTTGCCAGGCGGCTTTCCAACTCGCTTCATTGGAATACCCTGCATGTTGACTATAATTCTGAAATTCCAGATACGACGTATCGCTGCGTAATGCCGTCCGAATCACAATGGCTAAGGCCTCCACCGATTCGGTTGAGGAAAGAGCCGTCCGCACGGATTCTTTTAATTTTCCGGAATTAATAACATTGCGATCCGGGGAGGGGACGAGGTCTTCCACACCAACAAAGTTATACCCCAGCAACAGATGATGCTGACTAAAACTATCTTCTACCTTGATACCGTTATCAAACACTTCTCCCTTAGTCAATGAGATAATATCACCAATCGCTGTTCGACTGACAGGTACGTAATCGGATTTGAGCTGAATCACATAATCTATTAACTGTCGAAACAATTGAATTGTTTCCAGTGTTGGTTTTCGAAATATCGTTTGCGAACCTTGCTGATGCCCATTTTTAAAATGGGCCAAGTCATAGTTAAGAATATTCAACGCAACCGTTTTCCCGTCCGCATCTTCATAATATTTTTCATTGGTAACAGCCTTCGCTCGCCAGCCTCTTGATCTTAACTCAACCTCCATCCCCAGCCGCACCGCGGCTTTTGACAGAAGTTTAAGTCCTTCCCCCCATTTCCCTGCGGCTTCATCAATATCTTTTTTCCCATCATGCAGAACACCAAGCAATCGGTAATCATACCCTTTTCCATTATCCCGAAAGCGAATGGCTAAGATCTTTTGGTCATCAAAATCATTGATCTTGCTTAGATCCATCCATTCTTCTTGACCCTCAACTAAAAATTCAGCATGAAGCTCAGTTGCACCGCTGTCGGCTTTCAAATGATTTTGTACCGCATCCAACAACAAACGTTTGACTCCCCAGGCCTTCTCTCGATACGTTAAAGACATCATTGTATCGACCCGATTTTCCTTTTCAAAATAGTGTGAGGACGTTGTATCGGCCCCGCACGCCTCAAGAATTGCATAAGCGGTGTCTGTCATAACAATAACCTTTTTTCCTTCCCCTATTGCTTGCTTCGTTGAATCAGCAAGATAACCATATCTTGTTGAAATACCTAATAACGCGTCCTTGCCAAACACTTTTAAAAATTGCTCTCGCCACATTTGCTTCACTTGTTCATTCATTTTAGACAGTTCAAAACTATAAAAAGAAACTCCATTTTCATAAATTGATTCTTGGGGAGGATGGACCTGATCTTTCTCGACTTTTCGAACGGCATATGTCAAAAATATTTTTATCGTCTCCGGGGTCATCCCCTCCAAAAAAAGTTTTTTCACCGATGCCTCAATAACATTATTAGGGAGATAATCTCGATCGCGATTCAAGTGTTCATCATCATAGAAATTATAGACAAATAACGTTCGCTCTCGAATACCGATCTCCTTTTTGGGTAAATACATAATCCGATGCCCTTTCACATAAAGTGGACTTTGTGCTGCAGAACTCACCTCAACAATTTCACCCACATCTTCAACACTAGCTAACGGTTGGTAATTTTCTCTCAAGACAATAACAAGATCCGTAAGTTGTTTGGCGGCATTCACTAACTCCTCGCTGGGACGAAGAATTCGGGTGACCGATCCTTCAATGGATTCTTTTTCCTCCCGCACTTGAAACTGCACGGCCTCCGAAGACATCTCATTCGGATATCCTTCATTCAAGATGATGGGCATTGTTGAGGGATTAGCCTTCCAATTGCGCGACTGATATTCGACTTCGATTCCTCTCAGAAGACAGGAGAGGGTTGCCATTTTTAACCCTTCACCGAACTTTCCGCTTTTTTTCTTTGTCTTTTTTGTTGATAAAAAATATTTCAAATGCTGATAATCATATCCTATGCCATCATCGCTGATTTCAATGGAGGCTACTTCATTCGCTGATAAAGACTTGATACCCGGGTCCAACAGATTAAGAATTCGTCCATCATTTAAATAGAAAACAATGTCAATTTTTGACTCTTTATCATCAAGATGATTTTGAACCAAATCACTTAAAATTCGGTTGACAGTCCAATTAACAATTCCGCCATAGTCAAGTGTTACGTCCGTAGGGAGAATTTTAAGATTACGCTTCAGATGCATTTGGCGCAAAATTTCCTGATAAAACTTTTCTTCGTATTGAGTGACACGCTCTAAATCAATGACAATTCCTTCTTGAACCGCTTTTTCAAGCACTTTGTGATGCCATTTACGTTTCCCTTTCTCCCACTCATCTTTCAATTTCTCTAGTTCTCCTTGCCACATCTCATTCAATTGATATTGATCATAAACAGTGAGCTGCCCGTCTTTTGAAAAAACCATTCGCTGTAAGGCTGAAACAATAACATGCAAACGGTGTTCGGAAAGATCCTCAAATTGTTGCCTTAAGCTGATCTCCGTTGCCTCGTGAAACAAGGCTTCCTGCCGGTAGACCTGTTTTTCTTTAATGCGTAATATTGCCCGCGAATTCAGAACAATCACCCAACCCTGCTCTTTTTCTGAAAAATAGTAATACG
Organism: Candidatus Omnitrophota bacterium; assembly: GCA_023247795.1. Classification (GTDB taxonomy): domain Bacteria; phylum Omnitrophota; class Gorgyraeia; order Zapsychrales; family JANLHA01; genus JAHFFS01. The sequence goes on along the minus strand of JAHFFT010000034.1, from coordinate 18,877 downwards.
CTCCATCTGTCCCCAAATCAGCTTCTAACACCTTGGCCTCTACTGAACCGCCCAATCCTGTTGGGAGGAACTCCTTAGAGACTTTTCCGGCTGCCACATCAAACTCTTCATGTCGTTGCTGCAAATTCATTTCTACAATTTTACTGGCTGTACCAAATGAAAAAAAAGACTCTTCCCGCGGACTACGCGCACTTTGACGCTTTAACCTTCCTTCCCGTGTACTACCATCGATAAATGTCCCCATCGAAAAGACATTGCCGTTAAAGACGACCTCCTCACGCGGACTTTGCCGATTTAAATTTTCAGATAGATCCCCTGCTAAGGAATGCGTTGTAAAACCGCCAGAAAAATATTTTCGTGCTAGAACTTGTTGTTGATAAGGGTCATATTCTTCTTTGATATAATCAAAAACGCCCTGTTGAAAAACTTTAAGATATTCTTCATAAATTTCCTGTGGCGCGCCCTGTTTTTTTGTTTTAAGCCCCCAAAGCTTGTCTTGATCAACATAGATTTTATCCAAAAAACTCTCTTTCAAAGCTAACTTAAACCAGGTCGCTAAAATAAGGGAGTGATAGATTTGACGTAGCTGGGCAAAATTCTTCCCTTCATTAACTTCCTTTTCAATCGTGGGCAAGATGATTTTTTTAACAATTTCCGAGGACATATCATTGACCTGTTTGTTATCCATATCCTTTAACTTCTGCATGTCTAACTGTGGATCCTTTCGATTTTGATTTAAGGCCAAATAGTCTTCTTCCAACAAAACTTTCAACCGGGCATGTGTGACAAAAGCGCTGTCACCATTTTCATAGACGGCGGCTTCATCCGGAACAATCCAGACTTTATTAAAGGTATTAAAAGGGATATCCGTTGTCCCGTATTGCTCGTAAGCCTTTTTATAAATATCATCCCAAAATGCGCGCCCCAGTTCATTCTCGGGATACATCAATGATGCTGTGATTTGTTTTAAAAGATAATCTTGAGCAAGCAGGTCTCGCCCCATCTCGGTCTTTCCAAAATCGTCTTGAATAATACGCTCCTGTTCATAAGGAGAAAGATTAACCCATAAATGGTCTTCCGGTACGGTTAATGCTGTAAGAAAATATTTCATTAATTTTAGTGATTCATCTTTCAATGCCTGACCTTCTAATTGGGAATCACCCGTGTCCACAATAAAGTCAAAATGAAAAGGCTCGTCAGGAAAAACCCTGATACCTTTGAGGAAAATGGGGTAAAAAGGAGCGCTCAACTCAACCATTGTCCCTGGTTGAGGTAAACTGAGAACACCCTGCGCATAGAGGGGCGAAAAATTAGTATTTGTAATGAAAAAAAATAAAATAATGATTGATCGGATTTTCATAAAAGTTGAAAATATTGCATGACTATTAACTCTTTTACTTATCATTATCAGACAGTGTTTAAAATATAAGTTAACCACTGACTAAAATATATCATATGGCCTCTTTAATAACATCACTTCAGCCGACGTCAGAGAAAGCGCTTTCTTGAACATTTCCATAAAATAAAAAAGGTAAAGCAGTCCTCTTGCTTTACCTTACCTTGAAAAAAACCTTTTAATTCCTAATTTTTGCTCTTATTTATTTGCCAAACTTCCAACTAAACAGTTGGGCATGAGTTATCTGTGGCCATCCATCAAAAGCCCTAAAAACATCATCTCATGCTCGATCATTGGGAAACCTCAGGAAATTTTTCCTTGAACTTCTTGAAAATGATTTCCGACGCGTTGATTTTGGCAATTGAGCTCAGGGATGATAATTCGATCTGCACCACATCCTTGCGCAGCGGTACTAAAAAAATCCCCACCTCCGTGGTATCGACGGCCTTCTCTACACCCATGATGACAATGAACCCTTTTTTGCGGTTAAATTGAAAAATTTGAAAATCATTCAGTTCCTTTGATTCCGGATCTTTATGATAGTCGGTCAATGCCAAAATAGCATCAAAACACTCCGCGTAACCGCATTGAAAGTTTTTATGGATGGCATTGACTCGGGCCTCTTCCAAGACTTCCGTCGATGATCCCCAGAACCGACGGCCGATTTCCAGGATATGCGAGCAGCCGCTGAACGTTAACATGATGATGATGATAATAAACAAAATCGGGGAGAATTTATTTTTCATAACGCGGTATTATAACAAAACGTGATGGGTTTGCAATGACTCTTCGCCTGGACACGGGGTGGACCTACGAGGTCCACCCCGTAGGTCAGAATTGGGGTTCACTCACTGGCAATTTTTGCAAAAGGGGAAACAAATACTCTTCTTCGATCTTAAAACGCGCGACCATTTCCCGCGTGAATTCCTGAAAATCTTTTGGGAAAGCCGGCCGGCCATGGTCGCCAATATCTCCGCTGTATTGCTCACTAAAAATCAAAAACTTGATTTTGATCGCTTTGATGTCGTGATCCAAAAATTCCAATAATTTGATTTTCTCTCGGTCTTCCATATTCTGCGCAAAAAGGCGGTCCATCAGCGATTGGTCCTGGCGCCCGAAATAATTGAGGATTTGTTCTCGAAGGATTCGCAATTTGGGTTTGGCTTGTGAGTAGGAGCGGGTGATCCCTTGCAGTTCACTCAGCGTCAAAAGAATCGCTTCCTGCCCGCGGGTAAGGGATTGAACAAGGTCTTGCGACATATTTCTTCCATCCGGTAATGACTTGCCACATCAATCATGACCAAAAAACCGCTGGGTTCGCGTAAAAAGAGACTCTGGCGCTTACTTTTTCAGCTTAACACGATTAACACTTAAAAATATCAAGGCTTCTTTGGCTTTGGTGTAATCCGAGTCGTACATCAATGCTTTCTTAAAATGCATTTCTGCCTGATCCATTTTGCCACGATCAAGGTAAATTCGCCCTAAATTGTAATACGCTTTCGAATGGCTCGGATTAAGCTCAATTAAACTTTTAAAGGCCTTTATGGATTCTTCGAATTGATTGAGTTTATAGTAACAAATCCCTATATCATTGAACGCCTCTTCATACCCGCTGCTGCTGCTTATGATCGCCTTATTAAAATATTTAACGGCGGTTTTATATTCCTTAGAATCTTCGTAGATGAGCCCAAGATGATACAAAGCCTCAATAGCGTTGGGGTTCATAAAAATCGCCCTTTGCAAGTGATCAATGGCTTCTTCCTTCTTACCCGTAGCCCTCATATATTTACCTATCTCGGTCTGACCTTTTGCGGTAAAGATATCTGCCACAATGGCAGTTTTTTGACTGGCCATCAATGCCGGAGTCAATGGGTCGGCCTTCTTAACCTGGTAATAATTCAGCAAATGATAAGCGCGTGTCAATTGATTCTCTTTACTGACTTGCTCAAAAATATATCCTTTATGATATAGAGAGTGACAATAATTGGACAACAGATCATTTGTAGATGTATGACTGATGAATACAATATCGTTCGATGAGCTGGCATAATCAAACAGATCGATAAACCTATCTGAATTGAAATATTTTTTCATTTGTCTTTTTGTCGGGGGCAGCATCGACATCGCGTCGATGATACTGAGAAGCCTAATGTCTACGGATAAAGGAATGCCTCTCATCGCGTTATTTGAAACAATAATGTTTTGCGCCAAAAAATCTAACACGATAACCTTACCCTTTAATTGATGATTGATTTCATTTAACACCATCGCGTTTTTCTGCTGCCTTTTGTAAAACTGTTTGAGCCCGGCCAACTGATTGGCAAAGGAATTCGTAAATAGAAAAAGCATGACCAAAACACAAGTGGAAATTATTTTTAACATTTTATTCTGGATAACGCCGTCCCACTCAAGTTTCGATATCATTAAAAAGGCGCTCAACGTATACAGTATCAACAAAGGATCCAAAAGTCGGTCGGGCATTTTGTAAAATAAGCAGACCCAAAATACAACGCACCAAAAAAACACTTGATAGAATACGATCGATAGGAATGGAATTATGTTTGAACCCCGGGTTGTTACGGCCATCAAAGCAAACAGCAAAAATGCAATATTGATTATCAGAAAATGAATTTTGTCATTCCAAAGTCCATGTCCGATATCATAAATAAAATATTTTACTTTCTCTAAACCTGGTTTCTGATCATACACGCTTTGATAAGTTAGAGTTTGTAAAAAATCATTTGATAAGGCCTCATCGTCGGCAAATAGCCAATTTCTTAAGGTCTCCTCCTTCAGATGGTCATTGCGGTCCAAATGAACGTCTTTTCTAAATCCGTAATCTATGAAGTTACTAATTAAAACCGTTTTATGATAAAACTTTTTAATAACATCATTTTCATTGATCTTCCTGTATAGAAAAAGAGCTAAAAAAATAAAAATAAAGGTAGCAAGAACAACCAGTAGTTTCTTCACATTCCCCTTTTTGTAATAAAGGATGCCCACGGCAGGGATAACGATGATAAAACACAATTTAGTAATGTCTGGTCTTGTCAACATACCCAACACAAAGCACAGAATGGCCCATATTCCTTTTCTTGAGATTATTCCACCCCGGTCTGCAACACACGAAAAGGCCACCAACAATGCTGTCCCCATCATAAGGATGGCTGGTCTCGTGAAATTGAATAGATAGACGTTGTTCCAGAAAAACAAAAAGTAGACTAAAGCAAATAGGATTGGAATGCCGTAAGGCCTGACGAACATTGAGAGTTTATTGTACAGCAACAAAAAAATATTAACGAGGCCGCAGAATAGAAATGAATGTAAGATGAGGCCATACCAGGCAACATTCGGAAAATTCTTGTAGAGAAAACTGAATAATGTCCCCGTAAAAATATGAACATAGGAAAGATCGCCGCTCAAACGATCTGGAGAGAAAAACCCTCTAAAAAAAAGTTCATAAGTAGCGTCGTCATAAGTTTCATAATATGATCCGACAAAAAAAATGGTTAGCACAAATAAGAGAAATGGCAGGACAAAAATGTTGCAGTATTTATAGAAATTCGCCTTTTGCATTTATAACCGACTCTGACCTCGCAGGTCAGAAGTGAGGGATTCAATTTATCATTGCCAAAGTTTGAGTTCTTTGCCCTTGCCAGACTGGTCGAGGTAAATGATGTAAACAGCACCTCGAGCATCCCCACCATCATCATCCGCATGAGCCCCTACGAGAACCGCACCAGCACTTCCTCCAGCACCATCCAAATCTCCTAAAGAAGCAACCGATTGACTAAATTGATCGGAATCATCCAACACCCCACCAAAATTTCCTTCAATATCACTAATCTTTTGATAATTTGACACCGTCCCATTTGTGTTCAAGAAAAGAACCCACACCGCTCCGCGATTACTGCCCCCATCATCATCATTAGTAGCTCCAACTGCTATCGCCCCAGCACTTCCTCCAGGTCCGTCTAAATCGCCTAACGATGTTACTGAACTTCCGAAAAAATCAGAATTATCGAGTATTCCAGCAAAATTCCCTGCCGTGTCGCTGATCTTCTGATAACTCGATACCGTCCCATTTGTATTCAGAAACAAAATCCACACTGCGCCACGATCAGAACCACCATCATCACCTTGCTGACCAACAGCGATCGCACCAGCGCTTCCCCCAGATCCATCCAAATCTCCTAGCGAAGCTATAGCCCAACCAAAATAATTATTATTTTCTAGCGTACCACTAAAACTCCCAGCTGTGGCACTGATCTTCTGATAACTCGATACCGTCCCATTCGTGTTAAGAAAAAGAATCCACACCGCTCCGCGATCAGTACCACCGTCATCGTCCTGGGCAGCACCAACAGCAATCGCACTAGCACTTCCCCCAACACCATCCAAATCTCCTAACGAAGCTACAGAACTTCCCATAAAATCAGTATCATCCAATACCCCACTAAAACTTCCAGCCGTATTACTAATCTTCTGCTCACTCGTTACCACCCCACTTGTATTGAGAAAAAGAATATATACCGATCCCCTACCGTTACCTCCATCATCATCCCCGTAACAACCAACCGCAATGGCCCCGGCACTGGCCCCAGCTCCATCCAGATCTCCTAATGAAGCTACGGCACTTCCGAAAAGATCAGAATTTTCCAGTACTGCATTAAAACCTCCAACTGTATCACTGATCTTCTGTTCACTCTTGACATTACCATCTTTTCCGATAAAAAGAATATACACTGCCCCTCGAGCACCACCACCATCATCATCTTGTTGAGCGCCAACAGCAATCGCATGACTACTAACGCCCGTTCCATCTAGGTCTCCTAAGGCAGCTAAAGACCAACCAAAATAATCGATATTATCCAACACCGCATTAAAATTCCCCGCCGTATCACTGATCTTTACATAATTCTCCGCCTCGTCACGGGCCAGGCGACCGCCAAAAGATTCCGTACGATTGGAAAGGGTCGTCGATGCATAGAACCGGTCCGATATGTTCAAATAGTCAAACTCTAGATAGCCTGCCCCCTTCATTCCCGTTCCCGTTGCTCCCGTTACTCCGCGGGCTATCGTCGCGTCAATCCCTGGCCAATCCGTATTTGTCGCGTTCCCTTCATAACTGCTCGTCGTTGTCAACGTCCCATCCCCATGCGTCCCTCGAAACAATCTTCCCGTACTATTTCCTATGGTCACACTCCTTTCCCATAAATTGCCACTCATTTCCATATTCCCATAATATCCCGATCCTGACGTCACTCGATCCGTACTTGTGGTCGCCGCATACCCCGCCCTCAACGGTGCGTTCAGATCCGTTCCTGGTCCATCATAATTAGCTAGCCCAGGACCACTGTTGCTCACCTTCTCTGCGCTTACCCCTGAATTAACCAATGGCCCCTGTGCCTGGGTTAACGCCGTACTTCCCCATGCACGCTCTGCATACACTGCGCTCAATGTCCCACGAGTTGCCTTCTCATACTCCAATTCCGTCATCGGTCGTAACCCCGCCCAATCACCATATGCAAACACATCTTGCACTTGCAAATAATTCGCCACTATATTCTGTCCGTCATTCACCTCATTATAAATCGTGTCTGTATCAAAACTACATCCAAAGGTTATTGGATCTGTTGTCCCATTGCCCGTGGATGGGCACTGGATCCCATTTCGTGCGTATATAGCAGCACCATTGAACATCACATAAATATTGGTGATCGCATCCGTTGACACATTCGTCTCGGTACGCGTGTTTTGCTGTGCCCGGCTCAAGGTATTTAAAAAATCATTATATTGCCCTTGGGTGATCTCATACTTCATCAAATAAAATGCTGGATACCCATTTGGCCAATCCGCATTGCCTCCTATACCATTATCTCCATCCACTGCTATTGGTGTCGTATCAATATCATCCGAACCATTTGAATCGACCGTGATATCATTACTCGTTGTTGTTATCTGTATCGTCGTATTATCCACCCCATTCTTATGAAACGCGTATGTTGACTCACTCGCCCCGCTCCCGTCTCCAAGATAATACGGTCCATCCGGAACATACGCCATCTCGATTCCATACACCTTCACCACGATCGAATCACTATCCGCGATCCCGCTGTCCCCATAATCCATCACCAATCGCACGTTTGTTGACGATAAGCTCCCGCTGCCCGTCGCGTTCCTGCGGATGAAAGCACCCTTACGGTCAAATGGAATAAAAACCTCCACATTCCCATTGCTCCCATACGATGTCCCGGTCTGATTCGTCCCTGCCCCGCTCAAACTCCCATGCTTATACGCCGCCGTACACTTCGTCCCATTCCAGGTATTGCAGGCCTTTAAAAACACCCAGGTGGCATCATGGTTGATAGAATCCTTCCAGGAATTGTCCCAAGAAATATCAAACTCAACGACGACGGTATTATTGGTTGGATTGCGGTCTTCGAGGGAAACATTGCTGATCTTAAGGTTATTCGACCAGGCAGGGCAAGCCCACAGGATAACTATCCCTAACCAAATCAAGAGCTTGGGTAATATGCCGTTATGCTTGCTCATTTTTAATGACCACTTCTCACCTCGCAGGTCAGAATAGGGGTTTAAAATTACGGACAAATGTTCGTCATCGATGCGCTTTGAGAGGCTTCCGTCAGCGTTTGGTTCGTTTCGGATATCGATTGATTGGTTTCAGTGGTCGCAATCGAGGAAACTGCGAAAGCTTGACTAGCCATTGAAAAAGTAAAATCGGGAAATTTACTGCAAGTCCCATTAATCGTGCCCTCCAGCTTCCCATTCTTGTCTAATCTAAACACGAGTCCTCTATTATCATTGCCCGATTTATAACTTCTTCCAGCAACAAGCCCGCCATCTTTTGTTGAGTGAACTTTCGGCAGACCATTAGGACTAATCGTATAGGTCGACACCGACTTAGCCCACTTGACATTCCCCCCACCATCCAACTTCGTAAATAACGTTTCATCAGTCGTTCCCTGATAACCCATGAGGAAAATATCTCCATCCGCAGTCACATCCATCCCATGTGCATTATCATACGCAGCATTATTCGTGCCAACTTTTGACCAAAGAACATCCCCATTTCCGGTTATCTTCATCAAAAACGGATCGTCATCGGCTCCTCCATTAAGCCCATCTCCCGTTATGACAAAATTTCCGTCCGGGGTTGCCGCTACCCCATAACAGGCATTGGCGTAAGAATCAGTCACCCGATAGCTCCATTGCTTTACACCAGAGCTATTAAACTTGCTAAACCAACAATCATTATTCCAAGAACCAACAACAATAAAATCGCCGCTGCTGGTTACGACCCCATCATAGAAGTACTCACCAGAAGCAGTCCCCAAAGTCTTGGTCCACTGTTCTACCCCAGAACTGTCGAATTTTGAAATTAACCCATCTGGTCCGCCGGCCCCATAACTGGTTGTATATCCAATCACAACCAAAGAACCGTCACTCAATCCAATCAATTTATAAGGGATATCCGTATTAGCCCCTCCAAGAGTCTTGCTCCACTGCTCAACGCCGGCCGCGTCAAATTTGCTTAAAAGAATATCCTCGTTTCCACCCCCATAGCTGTAGGTCGTGCCAGCAACCACTATGCTCCCATCACTGGTTTCCACTAAACCATAGGTATCTTGATCAATATTGATGCCTCCCAGCGTTTTCGCCCACAAAAGATTCCCGGCATCATCCAGCCTGACCAGGATTTCATCAGGGCCTCCTGCTCCAAAGCTCTTTGTAGCACCAGAGACGATGAAGCCGAAATCGTTGGCTGGTATGACATTGTAAAAATAGTCTCCTGTATTCGAACTATCAAAATACTTAAAAAACGGTGTTACCGAATCGGCCGCGGTGCGGGCCAGCCTGCCGCCAGTGTATGCTTGGCGCGTGCTAACGGCGGTTGACGCTGAAGTCCGCTCCGACGTATCCAAATATGTTGCCGTTGTATCATTGTACGCGCCACCTTTACTCCCTGATCCGGTCGCTCCCGTCACTCCCCTCACCAACGTCGCGTCTACCCCGGGCCAGTCCGTGTTTGTCGCGTTCCCCTCGTAACTGCTCGTCGTCGTCAACGTCCCGTCCCCGTTCGACCCGTAAAACAATCTTCCCGTGCTATTGCCTATTGTCACCACCCTCTCCAATAGATTCCCGCTCAATTCCATATTCCCGTAATACCCGGAACCAGCCGTCGAGCGATCCGTGCTCCCAGTTGCCGCGTAGCCTGATCGTAACGGTCCGCTCACATCGGTTCCAGGTCCATCATAATTTGCTATCCCCGGGCCGCTGTTACTCGCCTTCTCCCCTTTTTCTCCTGAATTAGCAACTGTATTAACCGCTGCTCCCTGTGCTTGCGTCAAAGCCGTTGTGCCCCACGCGCTCTCTCCATACACCACATACGCCGCGCTCACCGTCCCTCGCGCCGCCTTTTCATACTCCAATTCCGTCATCGGTCGCAACCCCGCCCAGTCCGCGTACGCCAGCAAATCCTGGATCTCCAAATAATTCCCAGCGATGTTCTCCCCATCATTGAACTCATTGTAAATCGTGTCCGTATCAAAACTGCATCCAAATATGATTGGATCTATTGTCCCATTCCCGGTTGCCGGGCACTGGATTCCGTTGCGGATGGAGATCGCTGCGGTATTGCTCATCGCGTAAATATTTGTTATCGCGTCAGTTGATACATTGGTTTCCGTGCGGGTATTCTGCTGCGCACGCGAGAGCGTATTTAAAAAATCCCGCCATTGTCCCTGCGTCACTTCATATTTCATCAGATAAAACGCCGGATATCCGTTCGGCCAACTCGGATTGCTCCCGATCCCATTATCCCCGTCGACCGCGATTGGTGTGGTATCAATATCATCATTAGCATTACTATCACACGTGATGTCATTACTCGACGTTGTTATCTGCACCGCCGTGTTATCCACCCCATTCTTATGAAACGCGTACACCGACTCACTTCCACTCACACCATCCCCAATATAAAACGGCCCATCCGGAACATACACCATCTCGATCCCATACACCTTCACCACAATCGAATCGGTGTCCGCGATCCCGCTCTCCCCATAATCCATCACCAGCCGGACTTTCGTTGAAGACAGTGTCCCACTCCCCGTCGCGTTCCTGCGGATGAACGCGCCCTTACGGTCATACGGAATATACACCTCCACATTCCCATTGCTCCCATACGATGTCCCCGTCGGATTTGTCCCTGCTGTATCTAATACACCATGCTTATACGCCGCCGTGCACTTGCTCCCATTCCAGGAATTGCAGGCCTTCAAAAACACCCAGGTGGCATCATGGTTAATGGAATCTTTCCAGGAATTGTCCCAGGAAATGTCAAACTGGACGACGACGGTATTGTTCGTTGGATTGCGGTCTTCGAGGGAAACGTTGCTGATCTTAAGGTTATTCGCCCAGGCAGGCGAACCCCACAGAGTCAATAAACCCATAAAAATCAAGAGCTTGTGTGATATGCCGTTACGCTTGCTCATTTTTAAGTCTCATGTTGCAAGTCCCCTGTCGCAAGTGACTTGTATTTTAAAACTGACCACTTCTGACCCCGCAGGTCAGAAGTGGTGGCTAAACTTTCTGCAAATTTTTCAACTCCTGACACATTTTCTCGAGGGCCATGATCTGCGCCCGACTTTTAGTAAGTTCAAAGGTAAGAATCCGCTCTTTCTCTTTCAAGCGGACATTGATATCTTCTAAACCTCTAACCTTATTCTCAAACTCAACCTTCTGCTTGACCATGGCAGTCTTCTCGAAAGAGTCCATTCCGGTAGCCGACGGTAACGGCTGACCCACCCCAAAAGCGGAAAAGCCCCCTTGGGTACGAAGCTGCTCGACCATCATATAAGCCCGCCGGGCCTCGGCCTGGCTTAAAAGCAGATCATCCTGCAATCGTTTGAATTTTTCATCACTTTCCGAATTGAGCCCTTTGACCTTTTCCCGGAGCTGTGCGATATTTTCATCCGCCACCTTCAATTTTTCCTGACTTTGCTTCTGCAATTCCTCCAACTCCGATAGCAAAGAATGAATTTTCTCTTGGACCTTTTTTTGCTCTTCTAAAACGCGCGTATCCGTTTGATCCTTAAACTGCCGATAAAACTCTTCGACCGCCTTGATCTTTCGCGCGATCTGCTCAACGCCTTTAACCAAAATCTGATTTTCCCCTTTCAATGAATCAAGGGTGTTGTGATCCTTTTGCGATTGATTTTCAATGCTCAAAAGATGACTCTGCAATTCAGCTATTTTTTGCAAATGTTTCTCCGCCTCCGATTGAAGGTTATTTCTCTCCTGGCTGACTTTTTCATATTCTTCCTTTTGTACCTTATCTTTTGCCTCAAACACTTTTTGCTGCAGGAGACCGTTTTCGGTTTTCAATTGCTGGATCACATCATAGGCACCTTGCGCCAAGCTATCTGCCTTGGATTGTAAAAACTTTAAATTTTTCCCCAACGCTTCCAATTCCACCTGATGCTGAAAATCGTTGGCTTTGAGTTTCCCAAATTCCTCTTCCTGTTTTTGATAATTCACAATTTGCTTTTGGGTATCTCCGAGCTCCAGACCCAAAGAGTCCAATCGCAATTTGAGTTCTTCCGTGCCCAATTTGCTCTGCGCCAATTCTTTTTTCGCCTCTTCCAACACCTTTTTCGGCACAATGCTCGCCTCATCCGGTGAATTGATAAATCCCTTAAAAATCAAAGAGATACCGACAACGAACAAAACCACAACCAGCACCACCAAAAGATAAAGTGCCGTCTGTGGATTGGTGAAATCCAAATGCAGTTTAGAAATGTCGATGGGCACGGAGATATTCCCCATAATCTTTGACCGCCTCCTGAAGCGGGGTGAATGGTTTATCATATCCAGCTTGCCGCAAATGCGTCATTTCCGCCTGAGTGAAATATTGATACCGCGCTCTTAACGATTCCGGCATCTCGATGTATTCGATATTCACTCTCTTACCTACCGCGGCGAATAAGGCCGCGGCCAGATCATTCCAGGTATTGGCCTGCCCGGTTCCGACGTTAAAAATTCCATTGACGTCGGGACGATCAAGAAAAAACAAAACAATATCCACCGAGTCTTTAACGTAAATGAAATCCCTTTTCTGCTCGCCGTCTTTGTATTTCGGGTGATAAGATTTGAACAATCCAATTTTCCCTTGCTCGACCACCCGCTGATAAGATTTTGCAACGATGCTCTGCATATCGCCTTTATGATACTCATTCGGGCCAAAGACATTGAAAAACTTCAATCCAACGACCTGATCCAGCAAACCATGACTCAATATCCAAAGGTCAAATTTTTGCTTGGAAGCGCCATAGAGATTGAGCGGCCGCAGCTTAAGCATCGTTGACACATCATCCCCGTATCCCTGACCACCGTCGCCATAGGTTGCCGCGGAACTGGCGTAAATGAATCGGGCGCGGTGCTTAAGCGCCCAATCAGCCACATGGCAGGAATATTCGAAATTGTTCTTTTCAAAATAATCCGCGTCCTGAAGCGTTGTTGAACTGCAGGCCCCCATATGGATCACCACCTCAATCTTTTCTTTGATCTGATCTTTGCGGATGAGCGCCAAAAATTCATCCTTCTCAAAATATTTTCGATATTGCTTCCCCGCGATATTCGCTTTCTTCAAATCGTTTCCCTGAAGATGGTCAACGATTGTGATGTCCCCTCGTCCCCGTTGATTAAGACCAGCGACGACGCAGCTGCCGATAAACCCTGCTCCACCGGTGACGACAATCACGGGGCAACCTCTTGTTGCGGGGCCTGCTGCTCGGTCTTACTTTTCCCTTCTTGAAATGACATCACAATAAAATTTCCGACGTCCTGGCCAATGACATAACCCAAATTGACAAAGGAATCAGCGGACTTGCTGGTGTCAATACGATGAGAATAAATCAAAACCGGGTTATCATTGTCAATCTGTGCCATCCGACCTTGAATCTCAATGACCTTGTGCTGTTTTTGATGTTGAAAAATCTTCCACCATCGATCGGTTGTGGATAGCTTGGTGATCAATCCGGTCATCTTCAAATCAGCCTGAGCAGCCTCTTCGGCAAATAACACCTCAATCGGGACATTACTTTGCTTAATCGCTTCAGAAACACCTTTGACAATCATGAGGCTGATCCGTTCCAGATCATTGGTGGCAGCGACATTTTCGCCGGGATAAAAGGGAACAATCACCAGCCTTCCGCCTTTGAGCAAACGGTCCCAGTCAACCACTTTACCTTGATGGACATACGATGGGATATCGTTATTAACAACCCTTTGGCTTTTGTTAAAAAAACTGCAAGCGGACAAAGGCAGGAGGATAAATAGGACTAATACTCGATAAATTAAATTTTTGATAATAAAGACGTTGGTCATTGCGAGGAGCGTTTTTTGCGACGAAGCAATCTTAATGGAAAAGGATTGCTTCGCTCCACTTCGTTGCGCTCGCAATGACACACATACCTTATAGAAATTGATATGAAAGCACGTTAACAGTTTTAAAAAATATTTCATAAATAAAATTTTAACACCACGTAAAGAGCGACTCAAGCGATTTAGATAATAATTCAGTGCTCAGGCCTCAAGGTTCTTGACACTTGAGACTTGCAACCTGAAACTTGGCTTGCTATCGATGAGAACGGCTGGTCACTGCTTTAAGCCGATCTGACAAAACACCACTTAGGGATTGCCCCGATACGCGCCACTGCCAATTGCCCAGGGGCTGTCCCGGGGTATTCATTCTCGCGTCCTTCCCCAACCCCAACAAGTCTTGAAAAGGAACAATGATCACCTCGGCCTTTGACCGCATCAGGCTCTCGATCATGAGCCAATGGACTTCTTTGCTTTGGCTTTGCGGATCGATCTGAAAGTAGTCTTCAAGATTCTTTTTCTCGTTGGCCGCGGCCTCCCCCTCGAGCCATCCCTGGACGGTGTTGTTGTCATGCGTGCCCGTATAAGCAACGCAATTTTCCGGATAGTTGCGCGGCAGGTACGGATGACTTTGATCACCGCCTAATCCAAAAAGAAAAATTCTCATCCCCGGAAAAGCAAACTGTTCGATCAAATCGCGAACGTCGTCGGTGATCACGCCCAAATCTTCGGCGATAATTGGCAGATGATGGAAATGCTTCTTCATCACCTGAAAGAAATCCGCACCCGGCCCAGGGATCCATTGACCGTTCACCGCGGTTTCTTCCTGGACCGGAATCTGCCAAAACCCAACAAATCCGCGGAAATGATCGACCCTTAAAAAATCAAACAACTGAAAATTCAATTCGAATCTTTTCACCCACCAATGATATTTGTCCTGCCGCATGCGCGTCCAGTTATAAAGTGGGTTGCCCCAGCGCTGTCCGGTCTTGCTGAAATAATCTGGCGGGACTCCGGCGACATATTGCGGGTCCAAACGCTCATCGAGATCAAAAAACTCCGGACACGACCAGACATCGGCGCTGTCATAATTCACGTAGATCGGCAGATCACCGATAACGGCAACGCCGTTTGTCCGGCAATAACGATAGATTTCCTGCCATTGATCAAAAAGCAAAAACTGCTGGAACCGGACCCGTTCGATTTGCACTTGATGCGATTGCCGAAAATCTTCTAACGCCTCCTGTTTTCGAAACTTAAATTCCTCCGGCCACTGATGCCAGGGCCGACCAGAAAAACATTCCTTCAAAACAAAAAACAAACTGAAATCATTGAGCCAAAAAGCATTCTTACGAACAAATGATCTAAACCGTGGGTCCTTTTGAAGCTGAACAAGACAGCTGAGGACATCGTCCCAAACCTTGGCCTTCAAACCTTCAGCCAAAAGATAATCAACGCGACCTTCATCCTGTTTCAATTCCGGCAATCCCGACGAGGATTTGAGCCAGCCATCGTCCAGAAGTTTCTGCGGACTGATAAAAAGCGGGTTTATCGCGAACGCCGAATAGCTGCTGTACGGAGAGTTGCCGTAGACCGAATCCGTTGGATTGAAAGGAAGGAACTGCCAGTAGGCCTGTCCGCTCTCTTTTAGAAAATCAACAAACGTGTACGCCGACGGGCCAAAGTCCCCTGATCCATAAGGGCCTGGCAGCGAGGTGATATGCAATAAAACTCCGCTTCCTCTTTTCATCAATGATTCCGTTTGGGGCAAATCATCCTGATTGGATGATCTGCTGTTGGGCCTTTCGAGAAAAAATAAATTCCTTATAAATTTCGGCACCGTTTTTGTAATTTTTACTAACGCTCGCGACCAATTCCAGCAAACTTAAAAAAACCGGCTCTAAATCCCTGCCTGTGAGTTCCTTCGCGATCTCTATCGCCCGGGCCGCGTATTTCATCACTTGAATCGACTCGATCCGAGAAATATCTTCAAAAAACCAACCGCAGCTCGTGAACATCAGCATCGCCATCCGCTGCATCTCCAGTAGCAATCTGCTTCGCTGGACGTGCTCGTCGGACAAGACTATTTTTGCCTGTCTCTGAAAAAAATCCCTTGTCGATTCGTTGCTTGGATTCAAAAGGACTTCAATATACCCATCACGGACTTCCCATGGACTTGCAAAGAATTTCTGCATGTCCTCCTCATAAATACCAGACAATTCATCACGGAGTCGGTCCAAGGCCTCCTTAAAACAGACCCGCCAATCGTTCTTAACTTCTCCTACCGCGACCGAAGCACTTGCTTTCGTCCTTTGCCCCCAGCGGGCCAAATGATCATCACAACTCCAGGCGCTGTTTTCATGGATCCGCACTTCGCGGGTCGGTGGAAACCTTTCTAAAAATTCACCATAAACGGTCAAACGAAGGTCGTTAAGTTTTTCCAAATTCCACAGACAGTAACTCAAGGCCATATTCCCAAAGGGATGATGATGGCCATATGATTCCCCATCGGTAGCAACGTGCACTAAGCGCGCTTGCTGTGACGCCGAAGGGAAAGCGCGCAAAAGCCGCTGGACAAAGTCCTCGCCATTGTGCAAAAGACCATGAAAAGCAATATCACTCGCGATCCCACCGTCATAAAAAAAAACCGCGATTTTCTTTCCCGAAGGCAGATGGCAGCGATAAGGTTGACGCGTATCCAAAGTGTCTTTCGTGACATTTTTCCATTTTCTTAAAAATCCTCGTCGGACACATTGCGCCTGGACCGGAGCAAGGATGACATATTTCATGCCGAATTCCGCCAAAACCTCTAAAGTCAAAATATCAACCGCGGTTTCTGGCAGCCACATCGCCTCCGGATAGCGATGAAAACGCTGCTCGAAATCCTTGATGCCCCAAATCACCTGCGTTCTTTGATCACGTTGATTGGCTAAAGGCAAAATCATATGATTGTACCCTTGCGCGATCGCTGCCCCATGACCGGAAAACTGTTGCTGACTCAAACGGTCCGCATCGAGAATGGCCTGATAAACATCGCCAGCCGCCTCTTGCATCCAATTCAACAAAGATGGACCGAAATTGAAATTTATTTTCGCGTAATTGTTCAGAATGATTTCTGGCTGCTGATCAGCACCTAAAATCGGCGAACGGGCGTTCGGCGCATAACATTCCTTGGTGATCCGCTCGTTCCAATCATGAAAGGGCTGCGCCGACGGCTGTTCCTCGACGACCCCTGACCAGGAATCTTCCCGCGGGGGCTGGTAAAAATGTCCGTGAATACAAATGAATTTTTCCATACGATTAAGACGTGAGACCCCTTTTTTTTCGCAGCTGCATGTCCCTTTCATCATAAATCTCACCAAACAGCTCTTCCAACACGTCCTCCATCGTGACCAAACCGGCATTTCTGCCGTCCAGATCCTGCACAATAAAAAGATGCTGGTTATACGCTTGAAAGCGTTCCAAAAGCTCATCGCCCTTCATAAACCAATTGACGAAAATCGGTTTGGTCATAAATGCCTGCACTAAAACCTGATCGTTGTCTTTGGCGATCTCGCGCAGCAAGACCCGGTGCTCGACGATCCCCACAAAATTCTTTGGATCTTTATCGTAAACCGCAATGCGGCTGTAGCGCGATTCAATGATCGTTTCGCGCAGCTCGCCCACGGTCTTGCCGCCGGGGATAGCAAAAATTTCATCAATCGGCTTCATGATCTGATAGGCGCGCAGATCGTTCAATTTGAAAACCCGATTGCACAAGACTTCTTCGTCGAGCTCGACGGTACCGGCATCACGGCCGAGTTTGAGCATCATTTTGATTTCCTCTTCCGTGACCTTAGGCACATGCGCATGCTGGACAAAAGGACGGGTCATCTGGATCAAAGAATGGACAAAGGGACGAAAAATCCACAATAAGATTCGTAAGGGTTTCGCGAAAAATGAGGAAAGGGAAACTTTATACTGTTCGCCAATGGCCTTCGGAATGACTTCCGAGGCAACAATGATGGTGAACGTCACAACCGTTGAGGCCAAACCCAGCCACTCGTTACCAAATTGCCGAGAAAACAATTCCCCGATAAAAATCGAACCAACGATCGTAATGACGTTATTGACAACCACCACCGAAGCCACGGTGAGTGTTATATTCTCTTTCAGATAAAGGATATCTTTCGCGTTCTTGTACTTTTGTTCAACGAGGATACGGGCACGTACCAGCGGCAGACTCAAAATCGCGGCTTCCGCCATGGAAAAAATAGCGGCGGCAACAACAACTCCCAAAAACAAAATGAGCAGAGTTAACATATGACAGGCTATGACAGATAGACGCTATCGTCTTTGAAAGGTCTCAACAAAATGTTGTCATCAAGATAACACTCTTATGGAAGAAAGGAAACAGGTTTTTGGGAATTCCCTCAGTGTCTAAGGGCTTGAAAACGTTCCACATCCAAATGGGCGGTCGGCCGATAAAGGTAATAACCCTGGGCGGCATCAACACCCAGCTCTTGGATCGCTTTCAACTCACATCGGGATTCAACACCTTCGGCAATGGTCGTGATCCCTTGTTCGCGGCAGAACGCGACAATGAATTTGACAACACTGCGTTTATAACCATCTTCACAAAGATTTTTAACAATGTGCCGGTCAATCTTAACAATTTCCGGATGGAGTTCAACAATCGATTCCAAACTGGCATAGCCTCCGCCGAGATCATCAATCACCACATCAATTCCAAAATCACGGTAGGTCCTGAGATGGCGCAAAAAAAGTTTGAAATTGATGATCGAGGAACGCTCAGTCATTTCTAAGGCCACTTGTCGGGGATCAATCTGATTGTTTTCAAAAATCTCTCTGACATGAAAAAATTGCTGCGATTCAATCAGATAGGGATTGCAGTTGAGAAAAATTTTTTCCGCAAAACTCCGCTGCGAAAGTTTCTCGAGCGCCAGCGACCAGGATAACGATTCTAGTTCGCCATAAAGCCCAAATTTCAATGCTGTCTTAAAAAAAACTTCCGGATCCGCCAACAAGCGCGACTGCGGCCGGGTCAAGACTTCCAATCCAAATAATCGAAACGGT
>JAHFFT010000033.1 GCA_023247795.1 Candidatus Omnitrophota bacterium | reverse complement strand
AAAAGGGCATTGACCCCTTGCGCGACTTCGGCCTTCTGCGACCCCACAGCCAAAACCTGCAGCAACATAAAGCCATACTGGGCCTGCAAACGCTTGATCCCATGACGGGCGTTCACATGCCCCAGTTCATGAGCAATCACACCGGCGATTTCGTCATCAGTCTTCAATTTATCGACCAATCCCTTGTAAATGTAAACATGTCCGCCGGGAAGAGCAAAGGCATTGACTTCATCCTCATCAATGACCTTGATCGAATAGATGATATCCTTGCGGTCAACGACCTCAGTCAGTCGGTTTAAAATACCTTCCAACCTTTCGTTGACATCAACATCTGGTAAAAATTTTTCCTGTTTATCAAGGGCCGCGGCCATGCTGTCACCGATTTGGACTTCTTTATCAGTGCCGTACATCAGCGTTTCTTCCTGATGGGTGGCAAGGTTATACTCCGTCGAGCATCCTGACACCAAAAAGGCGACCATAACCAAAAGCCAACATTTTTTTCTCATAACAACACTCCAAAATCCTTTAACATCACCCGCAATTTTGCCAAAGGCAGACCAATCACATTGTTGTAACACCCTTCGATCCGGGAGATAAAAATCCCCCCGCGGCCCTCGATATCAAAACCCCCGGCCTTATCAATCGGCGACGTCTGACCATGATAAAGTTCAATTTCTTGTTGGGACAAGGTATTCATAAAAACCTTGGTTTTTTCAAAACCCGCTTTGCTTTTTCCGGTTTCAGCGTCAATGATCACAATCCCGGTGTAAACCCAATGCGGTTTGGCAAACAGTTGCCGCAAAATCCTGGCCGCTTCTTTCAGGTCCTTTGGTTTGCCGATCACGTGTTGATGTCCATCATAAACAACCGTATCGGCCCCAATGACCAATCCGCGAGAGACCCTTTGGGCAATGTCCCGCGCTTTCATCAGCGCGTTCTTCTGCACAAACGCCGCGCAGGTCGTCTCAATCTTTTGCAATTCTTTCACCTTGCTCGGCATGACCGAAAATTTAAGTCCGGTCAGACACAGCAGCCTTTTGCGCTGTGCTGAAGCTGAGGCGAGGATGATTTTAGGGGTTTTCATTTTAAAAATTCTTCAATCGTAAAAACCGACAGCAATTCACTGCCCTTCTCGGCGATCTTTTCCTTGGCCCCTTCCTGCCGATCCACCAAGCAAACACATTTTTTGACCTTAATGTTCAGCTTGGCCAGGACGTCGATGGAATGAAGAAAGGCCTTTCCGGAAGTGGCAACATCGTCGATGACAATGACCTCGCTAGCTGAAGGGATTTCCGGGCCTTCGATCTGCTGCTGTTTACCGTGTTTTTTAGGCTCTTTGCGGATGATGAATGTATTGACGGATTTCCCGGCCTGATAAAAAAGGGCCCCGATCGCCCCAATGATGGGGTCCGCCCCGAGGGTGGGCCCGCCGATCGCGGAAAATTTTTCGTTCTTCAGCAAATCAAGGATGACCTTGGCACTCAGATACGCCCCTTGGCTCGTCAGCGTGACCCGACGAGCGTCGATATAATAGTCACTTTCCTTTCCTGACGACAAAACAACTTTCTGACGAAAAAAGGCCTTTTGTTTAAGGATCTTCAATAATTCCTTTTTTTCATCCTGACAACCAGAAACAACCATGTCGCGTTCCTTATCAATGATTAGGTAATTCGATTGGCGGAACCTCAATCTTTCGCTTCTCCATTTCCAATATGACGTAGGCGCGCGCTTCAAACAAACCTCTTCGCTTCATCAAATCACTCGGATTTGTGCCCTGACGATCTCTAAAAATTGCGTTGCTCATATCCAAATCAACCATCAACTCAATGTAATAATCAATAAGTTCTTCATTGTTCAAACGACTGATTGAACTTTTGTCTAAAATCCTTGAAACATACAGAGCGTACGCCTTGGGCGGACCAATCCCCATCCCTGCCAAAAAAGATAAAAGCAATACCAAAACACAGAAATGACGCAAAACCCTTACCCGTGGAGTGTTCTTTTTCATCGTCTTCTCCAAATAGAAATTTGTTTAAAGAATAACACATTATACGAATAAATCCTAATGACTTCAAGGCTTTGGAAATATTGGAAATATTGCGCTTCGCCCAACCCCATGTTATCATAGCGGCTGTGTTGACTCAGCTTCGTGATCGCATCTTCGATCTTATCTTCCCCCCCATCTGTCTTCAGTGTCATCGGCGCTTATTTGCTGATGAGAAGAAATTTTCTATCTGCTCGACCTGCCAAAACCTTGTTCAACGCAACCGGCCGCCCTTCTGCCGAAAATGCTCGCTGCCGTTCAAAAACTTCCATCACCTTGAACTTTGCAAAACCTGCCGAAAGAAAGACCCAGCCTTTGACCACGCCTTTGCCGCCACCCTTTATGATGACACCATGAAAAATCTTATTCACCTCTTAAAATACCGTCGGAAAACCGTTCTCCGACATTTCTTTGCCGACCTGATCTTCGCTTTCATCGAAACCTATCATCTCGATCTATCCTCCTTCGATGCCTTGGTTCCCATCCCTTTAAGTCCCGCACGCTTGCGGGAACGCGGGTTCAATCAGAGCGAACTCATCGGCCAAATCATTTCTTCTCAAACACACACCCCGCTCTTACTCAATGCCCTGCAAAAAAATCGTCACACCCAAAGCCAAACCGTTTTAGGATCAAAAGAACGCTGGACAAACATCCAAGGCACATTTAAAATAAATCCTAACATTAGTCTTCTTAGTAAAAATATTTGTATTGTTGATGATTTGTTAACAACTGGTGCAACTGCCGACGAAGCTGCTCGTACTTTAAAACAGGCCGGCGCCCTTCGGGTGGATGTCCTCACCTTGGCCATTGCCGTCTGAACCCAATCGTTCATGAAAATATTACGCAGCTATATTCTACTAGAATGCGTTACCCCATTTCTACTCGCTCTCAGTGTTCTCACCTGTGTCTTTTTATTGGGAAATTTGATCCAACTGACGCATCTGGTGATAAACAAAGGTGTCAGCGTTTCCATCATCGCTAAAGTCTTCATCCTTTACGTCCCGGTCTTGCTTGGCTACACCCTGCCGATTGCCTGCCTAGTCGCGGTCATCCTCGGGTTTAGCCGGCTTTCCGTCGAGAATGAAATCTTGGCGATCCGCGCCAATGGGATCCATTTAACTAAACTGCTCTTGCCCCTATTTTTTGTAGGACTGATCTTCAGCTTACTCTCTTTCATTCTCAATGATCGCGTCATTCCTTACGCCCATTTTGAACAGCGCAAAATGCTCAAAGAACTCGGGGCCAAAAACCCAACCGCCCTTCTTGAGCCTGGTGTCTTTATCAATTCTTTTGAAAAGCAAATTTTATTCATTCACAAAATCGACGGTAACAAACTCAGCAATGTCACCATTTATCAGCCGCAACCCGATGGCAAACCGACCCGGACCATCATTGCCGAGCGGGGGGAGTTCACACCGGTCCCAGGAGGCACGCAAATCATTCTTAAGCTGATGGACGGGACCTCGGATGAACCCAACGTCAATAAACCCAACGAATTTTATAAAATCAATTTTGAAAATTTTTTCATCACCCTCAACATCATCAAAGACAATGAAAAAGTCGATAAAAAACCAAAGAGCATGACCCTGGCCGAACTCACCAGAGAAATGGAACAGCTGGATCGACTCTTCGTCGATGTCTCCCGCCTGCAAACCGAGTTTTACCGCAAAATCACCTGGTCATTTTCGCCGTTGCTTTTTGTGCTGCTGGGATTCCCTTTGGCGGTCATCACCAACAAGCGGGAAAAATCCGCCAATGTCGTGCTTGCCATTCTCTTTGCCGCCAGTTATTATTTGATCTCACTCGGATGTGAGGCCCTCAGCATCCAAAGAATACTGCCGGCCCACATCATTATGTGGGGCCCAAATTTCGTCGGCGGACTGATCACGATAATCTTAAACATTAAGGTCTGCTGCAGCTAACGCCTATGCGCATCCTCGACCGCTATATGACCGCTCCCATTTTCGTTATCTTCTTGACGACGGTCATGGTCTTTTCCATGCTTTTCGTTCTGATTGATACCGCGAGCAACCTTGACGAATTCATCGACCGGCAAGTGGGACTGCAAGTCTTGATCCAATATTACCTCAATTATCTTCCGGTCTTCATTGTCAAAAGCAGCCCGATTGCCTGTTTGATCGCGGTCCTTTTCACCTATACCGGACTCAACAATCACAATGAGCTGGTGGTTTTGCGTTCGAGCGGCATGAATTTCTGGCAAATTGCTAAGCCAGCCCTTTGTTTTGGCATCATCATTGCTTCGTGCGTTTTTCTGATCAATGAAAGGATTATTCCCGAAGCGGAAAATGCTCTCAAAAAAATTAAAAGTGATAATCTGATGCTGGAGACCGACCGCAAACACAAAAAAATGGCCGAAATTAAAAACCTGACCTTTTACGGTCTCAAAAACCGGCTGTATTTTATCGATAATTTTGATCCCAACACCGCCGATCTCAACGGGATCACGATCATCGGGTATGACAACCAGCAAGTTGTTAAAGAAAAAATAGTTGCCCTGAAAGGAAAATGGACCGGGATCGCCTGGAAATTCTATCAATGCCACATCACCACTTTTGACCAGGACGTCAACAGCCCGACAACGGTCAAGGTCTATGAGGACAAACTGCTCGACATCAAAGAGACCCCGGAAGATTTCCTCAAACAGCGGCTCAACGTCGAGGCGATGAACATCCAGGAACTGAAAAGCTATATTTCCCGTTTTGCCGACAGTGGTGCTACGCGCGCGATCAATAACCTGCGGGTGGACATGCACGAAAAGATCGCCTTCCCCTTTGCCAATATCGTTATCATCCTCGTTGGATTGCCGATAGTGATGGTGACCGGACGTCGACGGGCCGCGACGTTCACTTCATTAGGGATCGCGGTCGCGATCGGATTTCTTTATTTTGTTTGCTATTCGGTGGGACTGGCGTTGGGAAAAGGCGACATCTTACCTCCTATGCTATCAGCCTGGATAGCACCTCTTCTCTTTTCAACAATCGCCCTTTACTTGATTCGAAGAAGCTTTTAATGCCCGGTGGGAATTCTTAGGCTTTATAAATCCGCGGGCAACGGCTGCCCAAACTGCAGACAATTTCGTAATTGATCGTATTCGCAACACGACCCAAATCTTCGGCGGTCACCGATTGCTTTCCTTCTCGGCCCAACACGGTCACCTCTTGCCCCAATCGCACGTTTTTGACCGCGGTCACATCAATGATGATCTGATCCATGGTGACCCGGCCGATAATCGGACACTTTTTTCCATTCACGAGAACCGCGGCCTTGTTCGATAAACCGCGTAAATACCCGTCGCTGTAACCAATGGGCAAAACCGCGATGGTCAAAGGTTTTTTAGCAACAAAGGTGTGGCCATAGCTGATGCCAGAACCCTTATCAATTTTTTTGATCATCATCACCCGTGATTTGACCGTCATCACCGGCGATAAAGCGATTTTACTCTGATACGCTTCGGTTGGATACAAACCATACAACATCAATCCTGGACGGGCCAAATTCAGGATATCGGTCTTGTATCCAACTAGCCCAATGCTGTTCGCCGCGTGAATATAGGGAACGACCTGTGCTTTTTGATCCAACTGTTTGACCAGCTGATTGAGCTGTTCCACTTGGCTTTTAGTAAACGCGGGATCGGTATCCGCAATGGGAAAATGGGTATAAAGTCCTTTGATCGATAGGTGGGAAAGTTTGAGGACGTCTTCAATAAATCGCGGGGCTTCGGTATGCCAGACCCCCAAACGTCCCATCCCGGTATCGACCTTCACATGAATATCAATTTGACGTTTCAACGACCGGGCATAAACATTGAGTGCCCGGGCAAATTCAAGCGTGCACACCGTCGGTGTTAAT
Organism: Candidatus Omnitrophota bacterium; assembly: GCA_023247795.1. Lineage (GTDB taxonomy): Bacteria > Omnitrophota > Gorgyraeia > Zapsychrales > JANLHA01 > JAHFFS01. The sequence goes on along the minus strand of JAHFFT010000033.1, from coordinate 16,526 downwards.
CGGAGCTCGACGACCTCTCTCACCTGGAAAGGCAAGGTCGTCTCAAAAAGCAAAATCGGTCTTTCGATGCCGTGTTCGCGTAAGAGTCGGCCCTCATTGACATTCGATACGCCAAAATAAAAAATATTCAGCTTGTCCAAAACCTCAGCGACCTTCAGCATCCCATGACCATAGGCATCGGCCTTAACAACCGCCATGATCTGCGGCGGATTTTTGACATGTGATGATTGTCCCTTGAATTGTTCATGTGCAATCTTAAACAATGTCTGATAATTCCGTTTAACCGCTTTCAAATCGATCTCGACCCAGGTCAAATGTTCTGACATTTATGTTCTCCTAACCTGACAGTCGGCCGCGTACAAATACAGCGGCACCAACTTATCAATATCATCAAACTGTTTGTTTTTAAAACGGCTTTCCACCAATGGCCAAATATTCTTGGCCTGCGGATACCATAATTTTTCTGGGGCAAAAATGGGTTCAACCCCTTGGATCTTAGCCTGATGCAAAATTTCCTTTTGATATAAAGGAACCGCATCTCCGACAAATGCCATTTCTCCCCGGCAACCTTCCAACACCTGCTCAATCGGCTGCAGAAGATGCTCACTGCATCTCTTCAATTTTCCGTTTTTCTGTTCATAAAAGCAAGCATACACTTGATTTCTTCTGGCATCATTGATCACACAGCTGGCCGACGCTGTCACGTTCTGCGCGATCAAATCAAGGCTGGAAACTCCAACCACGGGTTTGCCCAAAACAAAATTCAAACCCTTGAGTGTCGCCAGCCCAACGCGAAGGCTGGTAAAGGACCCTGGCCCCAACCCGATGGCAAAGCCGTCCAACTGCTGCAAGGTCAGCTTGGATTTTTTTAAAATCTCATCGATCGCTGGCATAATGGATTCCGACAAAACTTTTCTTAGGCGAATGTTACAATAGCGCAGAACCTTGCCCTGATTCAGGACCGCCAGACTAAAGACTTTTGTCGACGGATCAATGCTTAAAATTCTCATGGCGTTTCCATCCGTTGCAGGATCTCCTCATAACGTTGCCCATGGGCTGAAAACTGGAAATGCCGGGACTTTTCCTTCTCATTTCCAATATGGTGTTCAATGTGGATATCCAGCCGCTCTTGGGGAAGCAACTCCTTCAAACGGTCTGCCCATTCGACCACCGCCACCCCTTCGCCATAAAAAAATTCTTCATACCCCAACCGTTCAATTTCCTTGATCTCTTCCAGCCGATAAAAATCGAAATGATAAACCGGCAGTCGCCCTTCATAAACATTCATCAAAACAAAAGTAGGGCTGTTAACCTTTTCCGATGCAATCTTTAGTCCCTGGGCCAATCCTTTGACAAAGGTCGTCTTGCCCGTCCCCAATTCACCGTAAAGACAAATGATCGAAGAGGGCTTTAACACGGCCGCCAGATTTCTCGCCCACTGCTTAGTTTGCTCCTCGCTGTTTGAGAATCGCTTTAAAAATTTCATATTAAGTACCTTCGTTCGAAATCGTCTGTCATTGCGAGCGAAGCGAAGCAATCTTACATAAAAGGTTGCTTCTTCGCTATGATAAATTTGCCGGCTCCTCGTAATGACTTAATTATGGACTTCACTTAAAATGTTCAAACCCTTTCCTATTCAATATCTGACGTCGACCATTTCTTTTCTGTAGCAACAGATTTTCCTTGGACGTAAGGATTTCTCCAATCGGATAAAATGAAAACCCTGCTTGCGGCCGGCTTAACATCTGCCGGGCCTGAACCCTCGGTAAAGTAAAGAGCAGTTCATAATCTTCTCCGTCATAAAGGGCCTGTGTCAACGAGGCCTGTGCATGACATGGTATCAGCCCTTCTTCAAGGACCGCTCCCACCTGACTCATTTCCAAGATATGCCCCAAATCCGCGACAAGGCCGTCAGAAATATCAATCATCGACGAAGGTTTCCAATTCTTCACCAAATATTGTGATTCCTTTAATCGGGGAACAAACTTAAGATGTCGGCCGCTTTTTAACGAATCTCCTAAAGCGCCCGTCACAAAAATGACATCTCCCGGCTTGGCACCCGAACGATAAACGAGCTGTTGAGGGAAAGCTTCCCCTAACAAAGTGATGTTGATCACGATCCGGTTGGTCTTGATCGTGTCCCCTCCCACCACGTCGATCTTAAAACGCCGTGCTGTATTTTTGATCCCTTGAAAAATATCCATCACCGGCTTGAGTCCGATTCCCGACGGCGCGCCAAAGGCAATGACCGCGCAAGTCGGGGTTCCCCCCATCGCGGCAATATCACTGATATTCGTTGCCAAGGCCTTATGTCCAATGGCCAGCGGATCCATGGCTGTGGTAAAATGCACACCCTCGGCCATCATGTCCGTCGTCACTAAAAGCCTCTTACCAGTTCTTGGTCTGATCACCGCGGCATCGTCGCCAATGCCTTTGATGACTCGGGAAGACAGACGAATTCCCTTTTGAATTTCTTTGATCAATCCAAATTCGCCAATTTGCGAGAGTTTCATGAATTTGAGGGACTTGGGGGCTGTCCCTTTAGGGACTGTCCCCATTAACGCAATGCTTTTTTAATATTCTTCGCTGATGGTGATTTGATAATGCCGTATTCCGTGATGATCGCTGTGATCAGTTGATGATCGGTAACGTCAAAGGCCGGGTTATAGACCCCAACATTTTTCGGGGCGGTTGCTTTGCCATAAAACCCTCGGACTTCCTCTGCCCGACGCTGTTCGATCGGAATATCTTTTCCGGAACGGATATTCAAATCAAATGTCGATTTGGGCGCAGCAATGTAAAATGGGACCCGATGATGTTTGGCAAGGACCGCCAAATTGTAGGTCCCGATTTTGTTGGCGGTGTCGCCATTGGCCGCGATCCGGTCAGCCCCAACAAAAACAGCGTCAACTTTGCCCTGTTTCATGAGTGTCGCTGCCATATTGTCGCAAATCAGGGTTGTCTTGATCTTATCCCGCAGCAATTCCCAGGTCGTTAATCGCGCTCCTTGCAAAAGCGGGCGGGTCTCACAGCTGTAAACTTCAAAGACCTTCCCCTTTCGTTTAGCACTGTACATGACCCCTAAAGCTGTTCCATAATCAACCGTCGCTAACGCGCCAGCATTGCAGACCGTCATCACTTTATCGCCGGAATGGATCAAGGCCTGGCCAAAATCACCGATCTTGCGGCAAACGCGGCGGTCTTCTTCATAAAAGGCAAATGCTTTCTTTTCTAACAACGCTTTTAAGTCCTTAACCGTTGTCAGAGGATTTTCATCTACGACCTTTTTCATCTCAGCTAAAACATAAAACAAATTGACCGCGGTGGGACGCGACGTCGCTAAATAATCGCAGACCTTCTCAATATGCTGTTGAAATTTCGGCAGATCATTCCCGGAAAAATCCTTACTGCCAAGCAGGACGCCAAATCCAGCAGCGACCCCTAACGCCGGTGCCCCGCGCACGCTAAGACGACGGATCGCGAGCCAAAGGGTCTTCACATCTCGGCAAATCAAATATTGGAATTTGTTCGGTAGCTTGGTTTGATCAATGATTTTAACCGAACCATTGGACCAACAAATCGTGGGTTGCGTCATGGCCGCTCCTATGTCTCGTCTTCGATACGGGGAAACAATGCTTCGTGGGACGGCAACTGCGTTGCTGGCTTTAACAGTCCCCACTTAAGGTTGCGATCTTCACATCCTAAAATTTTCAGGACATCCATGGTCTTTTGCGGCATCACAGGAAAGAGATGAACCGCGCTGATACGTAACGCCTCGGTTGCCGTGTAAAGGATCGTCCCGGCGGTCAACAAATCACTCTTCGCGACTTTCCACGGGGCTTGCTGCTCCAAATATTTGTTCACCACGCGAATGAGCTGCAGCGTTGATTCGATGGCCTCATTGACACGCAAAGCTTGAATATGTTCGTTGATGGAACCAACCATCTTTTCGGCCTGGGCTTGAATAGCTTTTTCTTCAGCCCGATATTCCTTTGGTTCTGGAATCTTTCCACCAAAATATTTCCCAATCAAACCACTGACCCGGTTCAATAGATTACCGAAATCATTGGCCAAATCGCTGTTATACCGCTTAGCAAAAGATTCGATCGTAAAATTCGCGTCCTGTCCTAAAATCATTTCCCGCATCAGATAATAACGCACCGAATCCACACCGAATTTCTCAATCAGATCCAAAGGATTCACGATGTTGCCCAATGATTTGCTCATCTTGGTCTCGCCAGTCAACCACCAACCGTGCGCGAAAATGGTTTTCGGTAAAGGCAGTTTCAACGAAAATAACATCGTCGACCAATAAACCGCGTGCGTGGTCAAGATGTCTTTGCCAATGAGATGCAGCGACGCTGGCCACCACTTTCGAAACGATTTCTCGTCGATGCCATACCCGGGTGCCGTGATATAATTGATCAAGGCATCAAACCAAACATACGTGACGTAGTCCCGGTCAAAGGGAAGTTCAATCCCCCAATTCATCCTCGCTTTCGGACGGGAAATGCAAAGGTCTCCCAAAGGCTGACGAAGGAACCCTAAAATCTCGTTGCGCCGATGCACGGGCTGAATATATTCAGGGTACTTTTCGATGTAATCAATCAACGTCTGCTGATATTTCCCCATTCGGAAAAAATAATTCTTCTCATTGATCTGTTTGACGTCTCGGAATTGGCCGGAACGCATCTCAATCTCAGTAATGAACCGCTCTTCCGCGACCGAATACCAGCCGGCATATTCCGCTTCGTAAATATCACCCGCCGCATGAACCTCTTGCAAAACCTTTTGGACCATCTTGACGTGCCGCTCTTGGGTTGTCCGGATAAAGTCGTCATATTGGACATTCAAACGCTCCCAAAGTTCGAGAAACCTTGGGGCCAAATCATCGCAATGCTGCTGAGGAGAAAGCCCGCGCTTTTCGGCCGCCTGTTGGACTTTTTGTCCGTGCTCGTCGAGACCTGTTAAGAAAAAAACATCCTGTTCGGCCGACCGATGATACCGCGCTAGGACATCCGCCAAAATGGTCGTGTAGGCATGACCAATGTGCGGCTTGTCATTGACGTAATAAATCGGGGTTGTTACGTAAAACGTGTTATTCATCTTCACTTTGAAAGATTAATTTTTTGTCATTGCGAGGAACAAAGTGACACCAGCAATGGCACTGGAACTTTTTTTACGATCGGACATGCCAGAAAATCACGCGAAGTTTTCCTGCGGACTTAAAATAAGTTTTGTGGTTTTCCCTTCCCCCAAATCGATCATCGCGACACGCTTAAGAACGTTGATGTCCATGACCCGGCCGCGCCCATCCGGCGTATTGACCTTATCTCCGACCCGCGGCAACGCGCGTGCCAATTCTTTGTACACCCGAAATTCATAAGCCATGCAGCATTTGATCCGTCCGCACAAACCAGAAATGCGTGAAGGGTTGAGTGGCAAATTTTGTTCTTTCGCCATCTTAATCGATAAACCGTGAAACCCTTTCAAAAAGGAACTGCAGCACAGTTCACGGCCGCAAACGCCATATCCGCCGACGATCTTGGCCTTATCACGCACACCAATCTGTTTCAGTTCGATTCGAACCCGAAAAATCTTAGCAAGGTCTTTGACCAGGGTGCGAAAATCAACCCGCCCTTCCGAACTGAAAAAAATGATGATTTTACTGCAATCAAAAGTGTATTCCGCCTTAATGATCTTCATCGGTAAGGACTGTTCATTGATCTTACGCACGCAGATGTTGATCGCGTCCTTGGCTTTCTGCTGGTTATTGCGGATCTGATTCCAATCTCCTTCGGTGGCCTTACGGGTGATCTTGCCTTCCACATTCTCGGCCTTACCCGCGCAAACCCGGTTCAAGTCCGAAACCACCCGGGCAAACTCGGTACCGCGGCTGACCTCGAGAATGACGGTATCATCACGAACGCATTCAATGTCATTCAAATCAATATTTTGAATGCCACGGTATTCACCCAATTGCGCTTCTATAGTCTTGCCCATATCTTCTCTCGCAGTAAAATGAATGGAATTTTAACATTCAAATTTTCTTCCATCATCCGGAATGTCTCGACGATCTGATCAATGCAGGCGTCCAATTGCTCAACGGAATAACGCTGAAACTCTTGCCGCAACTGCAGAATCCGATCCTTATTCATCAAACGGCTTTCTTCGACCCCGATCTTTAAAAGCATCACGTCCCGAAACCAACTCAAGAGCACTTTGAGCGTGTCTTGACCAAGGCCTTTATCACTGCCCAAATCTTTCAAATCATTTTCATTATTCCGTTTATAAACCATATTGTCAATGATTTCATTTTTACGATCAAAAAACTTCTCTTCATGCAACCGCAGCGCCTGCCCCAAACATCCTTCACTGTAAAGCGCTAAAAAATGCGCTTGCTCTTCTTGGACTCCTGAGGTCTTTTGCAACTCCTTTTCAACATCGGCCGGCAACAAGGGGAAAAAATGCACCGCTTGGCATCGGGAACGCACTGTGCTCAAAATCTTTTCAGGATGGGCCGTGGTTAAAATGAGTAAGCTGGTTGAAGTTGGCTCTTCCAATGTCTTTAGCAGCGCGTTGGCACCGTCGGTGGTCATGGTCTCGGCATCTCTCACGATAAAAATCTTTTTTTCCGCTTCAAAGGGCCGCAATTGACTGCGACCGATCAACTCACGGACCTTCTGAATCTTGATCGAAGTTTCCTCTTCCTCCAACTCGATCAATTGAACATCTGGATGATTGCGGGCTTCAATCCTGCTGGCGACGGCATTCTCTTCATCCCGTCCATCCAAAATGTCCTGAGCGGAAATGCCGGCATTGATGAGCTTGGCCAAATGAAAGGCCATTGTTGTCTTGCCGACCAGCGACGGGCCGATGAACAAATAGGCATGGGCCATCCGGCCGCTTGAAACCAAACGTTCGAACCGGCGCAATAGGTCTTGTTGTGATTTATCCATTTGCTGAACTTGATAAATCTAAAACTTCATCGATATACCGACGGATCTCTTGATGAATCTGTTCTTTGCCGCCGTTCACTTTTATCACCTTAATCCGCTCTGGATGCTTTTGCGCCTCTTCAAGATATCCTTTTCGAACTTTGTGATGATAACTCAAAGACCTTCGCTCAATCCGGTCTTTGGCCCGGCTGATTCGATCCAATCCTTTTTTCGCGTCAATATCAAAAAGAAAGGTGAGATTCGGGACCAGCCCTTGGGTGGCAAATCGCCCAATCTTCTCGATAAAATCAATATCCACCCCGCTGCCATGCCCTTGATAGACGATCGTTGAGTCTTGAAAACGGTCACACAAAATCACCAGACCTTTTTTCATCGCTGGTAAAATCAACTCTTCCACCACTTGCGAACGCGCCGCCAGATAAAGCAACGTCTCACATTCCTTGGTCATGGCAATGTTTTTAACATCTAAAAGAAGTTCCCGGATCTGCTCGCTGATCTTGACCCCGCCAGGTTCGCGCAAAAGCAAGACTTTAATTCCACGCTCTTTGAGGTACTTGCCTAAGAGCTCAATTTGCGTGCTCTTGCCAGATCCCTCAGCGCCTTCGAATGTGATGAATTTGCCCTTCATAAGGATTGATTTGGAGAAACAACGGATGAAAGAAGCCAAACTTAGTTAATGGCGGTTACTTTTGAATTTTATCTTCCAGATGTTTGATCCGTATCAGCAGCTCTTTCATATTCTGCATCATGGGATCAGAGACGTGCACGTGGTCCATTAAAGAATCGATTTTTTTGCCATCTTGTTTGGTGATATGGCCAGGAACTCCAACGACCGTTGAATTGGCCGGAACGTCGCGCAAGACAACCGCGTTGGCCCCGATATAAGCATGCTCGCCCACCGTAATATTGCCTAATACCTTAGCACCAGCACCCACGACCACCTGGTTCCCGATCGTTGGGTGACGCTTTCCTGTTTCCTTTCCGGTCCCGCCTAAGGTGGCCCCTTGGAAAAGGGTGACGTTATCTCCGACGATCGAGGTCTCACCGACGACAACTCCCATCCCATGATCAATGAAGAGCCCTTTACCGATCCGCGCTCCAGGATGGATCTCGATGCCGGTAAAAAAACGCGTGACCTGCGATAACCAACGTGGCAGAATCGGAATATTGCGTTTCCATAAAAAATGCGCGACGCGATGAGCTATGACCGCGTGCAGACCAGGATACAAAAGCAAAATCTCAAATTTGGACTTGGCGGCCGGGTCCCTTTCAAGGGTGGCCTTGATCTCATCGGAAAAAACCATCGATGTCAAAGCCACAATCACGACGATAAGCAGGAGAATGAAAAGAAAAGTCATTTTGTCCTTTTAAAAAAATTTTTTGGTTAAAAACTTAAGATATCTTAACGCGTTTTGATTGAGAAATCAATTGTAAACGGAACCTCGGAGGTTCCTTTATCTCTTTGTCAACAAAACAACCGCGTAAGCAGCAATGCCTTCTTTGCGTCCGATGGAGCCGAGGCCTTCATTGGTGGTGGCTTTGATGTTGACTTGGTTTGATTTGATTTTAAGGACTTTCGCGATCGCACTCTGCATTCGCGGCTTGTACTTTTTGATATTCGGTTCTTGCGCAATCACAACCGTGTCTATATTGCCGATTTTCATCCCCACGGCTTTGACTAAAATGCCAACTTTTTCTAGCAGTTTGAGACTGGATATGTTTTTATATTTCGGGGCGGTATTGGGAAAATGCTCGCCGATATCACCCTTGCCTAATGCCCCCAAAAGCCCGTCACAGACCGCGTGCAAAAGCACGTCCGCATCCGAATGTCCTTTTAATCCCTTAACATAAGGGATTTCGACCCCGCCCAAAATGAGTTTGCGGTTCTTAACCAAAGGATGAATGTCGTAACCGATTCCGATTCGCATCATTTTACTCTTGCCCCATTTCTGACCTCGCAGGTCAGAAATGCCTGTGCTACCAAGAGATCTTCCGGTGTGGTCACCTTAAGGTTCTGATAACTCCCCTCACATACATAAACTGATTTGCCCAAAAGTTCAACCAACGTGGTGTCGTCCGTAACATCGGCTTTGATCACTTGATGTGCCTTGACAATCAAATCCCTTGCAAAGACCTGCGGGGTTTGGATCTCCCAAAGCTCGCTACGGTCCAGCGTCTTTTTAACGGCCCCGTCTTTCTTCACCTGCTTAATCGTGGCCTTCACCGCGACACCCAAGGTCACGGCCTTTTTCTTTTTCGCCTGCCGAATCACTTTTGCCACCAATTCTTCTCGAATCAAAGGCCGCGCGGCGTCGTGAATGGCCACCAACTTGGTGTCTACGTCAAGGCAACGCAATCCCTGATTGACCGATTCCCGTCGGGTCTTTCCACCAGGTACGATGCTTTTGATCTTGTCAAAACCAAATTCGCCCTTGATCATCTCAATTTTTGCGATGAGTGCTTCTTGGATGACAACGATGATCTTGGCCACGTCCGCCGAGGCCTGAAAAACCGCCAAGGAATACGTGATCAAAGGTTTTCCATTGAGAATCAGCAACGGTTTGGGAACCGACGATTTCATCCTCACCCCAACGCCACCCGCCACCAAGATGACTTCACATTTCTCCGACATCTCATCATCCTAACCGACACTCCCGGGGTTGAACTCCCGGGGTGTTGAGTTATTTACTTGGTTAAATGATCCAATGCTTCCCTGACGTTTTCAACCCCGATCAGTTCGATACCAGCGTCTTTGATCACTTTTTGCGATTTCAGATTGTTCTTCGGCAAAAAACATTTCTTAAACCCGAGCTTGGCCGCTTCATTAATCCGTAAATTGATCTGACTGACACTGCGCACCTCCGAGCCCAATCCAACCTCTCCCATCACGACCGTTTTAAAATCAATCACCCGATCTAACAGCGCCGAGGCCACTGCCAGACCGACCGCCAAATCCGCCGCCGGATCCATGATCCTAACACCCCCAACCACATTCAAAAAAATGTCCTTGTCCTGCAGGTTCAAATCAAGCCGCTTTTCCAAGACCGCGACCAACAACGCCAAACGGTTCGCGTCATACCCTTGCGCCTTGTGCCTGACCATCCCAAAGCTTGACCGGGTGACCAATCCCTGGATCTCGACGAGAAAAGGCCTTGTCCCTTCTAAAATCGGAACAACCACCGAACCCGAGATCTTCGCGGAGCGCTCAGATAAAAAAATCTCTGATGGATTATCGACTTCTTTCAAACCCTCCCCAGTCATTTCAAAGACACCCATCTCGTGCGTTGATCCGAAACGATTCTTCATGGTCCGCAAAATTCGATAACTGGTATACCGCTCCCCCTCGATGTAAAGCACCGTGTCAACAATATGTTCCAAAACTTTTGGCCCGGCGATCATCCCTTCCTTCGTCACATGGCCAATGAGGAACAACGCCATGCCAGTGGCCTTGGCGATCTGGGTCAGAGTGGCCGCACACTCCCGGACTTGACTGACACTGCCCGGTGATGAAGAAATTTCTGGATCAAAGATGACTTGGATGGAATCAATCACCAAAACGTCCGGCTTCAATTGGGAAATGAGGTTACGGATCGCCGGCATCTCGACCTGATTGATGATGTACAAACTGTCCGCTTTCAAAACACCCAAACGCTGCGAACGCATCTTGGTCTGCTGGATCGATTCCTCGCCGCTGATATAAAGAACTTTCAATCCCTGCTGGCTCAAAAGGCTCACCATTTGCAAGGTCAAGGTTGATTTACCAATGCCGGGATCTCCACCGATCAGCGTCACCGCGCCCGCGGCCAGACCGCCGCCCAAAACCCGGTCAACTTCCTTGATCCCAACGCGAAACCGTTCATCGGTCGCTGTTTGCACGTCCCGCAAAAGAACGGCCTGGTCTTGCCGTTCAACAATCTGCTGCTGGCGATGGGTCTTCTCGATTATAGCCTCCTCGACAAACGAGTTCCAACTCTGGCACTCCGGACACTTCCCCAGCCAGCGCGATGATTGATGGCCGCAATCCTGACACGCGTAATTCGTTTTTGTCTTCATTTTTTAGAACTTCACCTTTTGTTCTATACCAATCATGTCCGAACGCTCGTCGGAAAGGTGCTTGGCATCATCGGTCTTACGATGAAGATACTTCAACTCCGTCGTTCCAACCTTTGCCCCTAACTGCTTTCGCTTCAAGGTCCATTCCAATTTATCCTCTTCAGTCTCCACCATCGGAACCAACGCGAACTCTTTGATCTGATTCAACAAAGTCGCCCGTTCCAACAAATTCAATTTGCCAAGGATTTTAAAAATCAGGCCGTCCGACTGGATCACGTGGGCATTCGTAAGTTCAATCAACGGAAAAATCCCCGCGGCACTGACACCGATCTCATCATATTCGAGTGCCCCAACCCGCCCGTAACTGGACGCAACTTTTCCCTTAAGGGTCATTTGCGACAAATTTCCTTCCAAGACCAGGTCTCCGTCAACAACACCCTCCGCGGAAACCGTCTCACGATCAACAAAAAGTGCTAAAAATTCTGCCAGCGGCATGGCCGCCAAATGAAATGTCAACTTCAGCTGATGATTGTCTTTCAATTGCAAAAAGCCCTTCATGTCAACCTCGCCAAAATTCAATTGCGTCAAATTGAGCACTCCATCCTTCACTTCAAATTGCCCGGAAATCCCATCGGTGGGTTTCAGATCAATCAACGTATAATCGCTTCTAACCGTACCGACAATCCACACCCCTTGCGCAGGATGGTCCTTAACCTCCATCTGAATATCGATCACCGTCGAGATGTCAAACAAAACGATTTTGAAATGGTCGACCTGAAAAGACAAATGATATCGATTCTGATCAATGCTTTTCAGAGAAACGACAATGGGTTTTTGATCTTGCGGGCTGAACGATAATAAAAATTGCTTCTGCAGAAAATCGATCTGTCCAGCAAAGGGGAGCGCGGTATCGGCGCGGCTAACGCTGTTACCGACAAAAAAAAGCATTACTAATCCAAAAAACAATGGCCTGTTCATGCGCGGCAACATCTGAAAAGAATTTATTCAAAAATAAGGGTGTCGTCCTTACGTCGGACGCTGATCTTGGTTCCCTCTTTAAAGCGTCCGGCAATGATTTCTTCCGCGAGCGGATCTTCCAACAGGCGCTGGATGGTTCGCTTCAAAGGCCGGGCGCCAAAGACCGGATCAAACCCTTTTTCAATCAAAAGGTCCATCGCGTCTTTTGCCAATTCGATGTGGATATCTTTTTCTTTTAATCGACGGATAAATTCTTTGATTTCGATCTCCACGATCTGCACAAGGTTCTCTTTCGTCAACGATTTGAAGACAATGATGTCATCGATACGGTTTAAAAATTCCGGTTTGAAAACTTTTTTGACTTCTTCCAATAGACGATTTTTCATGTCTTCATAAGTGGCATCCTCTTTCGCCGAGATAAAACCCAAAGATCCCTGCCGACGCAGCATGTCCGCGCCGACATTCGAAGTCATAATGATGACCGTATTGCGAAAATCCACCTTACGGCCGAAACTGTCCGTCAACCGGCCTTCTTCAAAAACCTGCAGCAAAATATTGAAAACATCCGGATGGGCCTTTTCGATCTCATCCAGCAGAATGACCGAATAAGGTTTGCGGCGAACTTTTTCGGTTAACTGGCCTCCTTCTTCATATCCAACATATCCCGGCGGAGCTCCAATGAGTCGCGAGACGTTGAATTTATCCATATACTCTGACATGTCCACTTGGATCAAGGCATCACGGTCGCCGAATATGAATTCCGTCAAGGCCTGGGCCAGTAAGGTTTTCCCAACACCGGTCGGGCCCAAAAAGATGAACGACCCAATCGGCCGACGTGGATTCTTAATCCCGGCACGGGAACGGCGCACCGCCCTGGCAATCGCACTGATCGGTTCGCTCTGCCCGACAACGACATCTTTCAAGTGGTGCTCCATTTTCAAAAGACGTTCGCTTTCCTTCTGCTCGAGCCGCACCAACGGGATCTTCGTCCATTGCGAAATGATTTTGGCAATCTCTTCTTCTCCCAAGGTCATGGTCACCTTATCGCGCTTCTGCGTCCATTCGCCCCTGACCTTCTCCAACTGATCACGGACCGCGCGTTCGTCATCTCGCATTTTCGCGGCCTTTTCAAAATTCTGACTCTTGATGAACGCTTCCTTTTCCTTCTTCAACTGTTCAATGCTGTTTTCCAATTCCTTAATCTCATCCGGGACCACCATCGCCTGCAAACGGGCACGAGAACCAGCTTCATCCAAGATATCAACCGCCTTATCCGGCAAAGCCCGTCCAGAAATATAACGCTCCGACAACTTCACCGCTGCTTCAATCGCCTCATCCGAAAACTTCACCCGATGATGGGCCTCATACTTATCACGCAGGCCCTTTAAAATTTGAATCGCCTCTTCGACCGACGGAGGGTCGACCATGATCGTTTGGAATCGTCGCTCCAACGCCGCGTCTTTTTCAATGTGCTTGCGGTATTCATCCAACGTCGTCGCACCGATGCACTGGATTTCTCCTCGGGCCAAAGCGGGTTTTAAGATATTCGCGGCATCAATGGCACCCTCCGCCGCCCCGGCACCGACCAGGGTATGCAACTCATCAATGAAAAGCACGATCTTTCCCGACCGCTTGATTTCATCCATGATCGCCTTGATCCGTTCTTCAAATTGACCGCGGTATTTGGTCCCGGCAATCATCAACGCCAAATCAAGGACCACGATATTTTTCTCCCTTAAAATCTCCGGAACATCACCCTGCACAATGAGCTGGGCCAAGCCTTCCACGATAGCAGTTTTGCCAACACCCGCTTCACCTAAAAGGACCGGATTGTTTTTTGTCCGACGGCTGAGGATTTGAACAATGCGTTCAATCTCATCTTTTCGGCCGATCACCGGATCTAATTTTCCGTCTCTGGCCAGTTTATTCAAATTCCGACCATAGGCATCGATCGCCGGAGTTTTGCCGGTCTTCACCGGTTCCTGACTGCCGAATCCTGGGATCCCCGAACCCAATAATTCCATGACTTCATTGCGCAATTTACCCAAATCCAGGCCCAAGTTCAAGAGCACCCGGTAGGCCATGCCTTCCCCTTCTTTGACCAGCCCCAGCAAAAGGTGCTCGGTACCGATATAATTATGCCCCAAAGCCCGCGCTTCTTCGGCGGAAAGCTCAAGGGCTTTTTTCGAACGTGGGGTAAATGGAATGTCGCCCAATACCTGCGTTTGCGGACCGGGCTGCACGAGCTTTTCAACTTCAATGCGGATTGTTTCTAAATCAAGACCAAGCTTTTGTAACACCGCGGCAGCGACCCCTTCCCCTTCGCGGATCAGCCCAAGTAAAAGATGTTCGGTCCCGATGTAATCATGATTGAACCGTCGGGCCTCTTCTTTAGCGTAGACAATGACTTTTCTGGCTCGTTCCGTAAATCTATTAAACATGAGAACCTCCTAACCTTTCTCGGATGAGACTAGCTCTTTTTGTATCCCGTGCCGCGGATGAAAGTTTTTTCCCTTCCAGCTTCTGCAAATGCGCGGGCTGGATCATAATAAAAAGTTCATTGATGGTTTTGCGATCAATATCCTTGACGATATCCAAATCAACACCTAACCGTACCATGGATAAAAGTTCAATTGTCTCCTGGCTGGAGATGATCCGGGCGTTGATGAGCACGCCTAAAGAACGGAAGATTTTATCCTCCAGCATCGCCTTGTTCTGCACAACCAGCGCCTGGCGGGCCTGCTCTTCCTGGTCGACAACCTGCTTGATCAATCCATTGATATTGTGGATGATGTCCTCCTCGGAATGCCCCAAAGAGACTTGATTGGAAATCTGATAAAAATTTCCTTTCGATTGCGTCCCTTCGCCGTAAAACCCTCTGGTCGCGAAACTCAATTTCGCGATGGCGTTCAAGACTTTGGTGATCTGCTTAGTCATCACCAAGGCCGGGAGGTGCAACATGACCGAACCGCGCATCGCCGTTCCGGTGTTTGTCGGACAGGCGGTCAGATATCCCCAACCGGGCAAAAAAGCGAACTTGAGTTTGCTAGAAAGTTTGCTATCAATCGTGTCGATGATGTCCCAGGTTTCCTGCAGATTCAGACCCGACTGCAGCACTTGGATCCGCAAATGATCTTCTTCATTGACCATGACCGATAGCACTTCCTCGGCAGACACGACCAACCCCTTGCCTTCAACGCTGTTGGCATGTTCATGGCTCATCAAATGCCGTTCAATCAAAAATTGCTTGTCGATGCTATCCAATTCATGGATCTTAAACAGCGTCGATGATTTGAAATAATCGACGGTGCGGATCGCGTCCATCACCGTCTCTAAAATTTCAACGAGGGCCTTGCGTGTGGCACGGTTAGGAAAAGCCGCCTTCTCAAGATTCCTGGCCAAACGGATGCGTGAGGACATCACAATGTTCGAGTACGGCCCACTGCCTTTCAGCCATTCCCCGGGTTGTTTGAGCAAATCATCGAGCTTCATGACTTTCCTTTACCCCTTTTTCTAACGTTCGAATTTTATCGCGCAGGCCAGCGGCCTTTTCAAAATTTTCTTCCTGAATAGCGCTCAGCAACTGCGCTTTCAAAACATCCAAGGGGTTCTGCGAGGGGTTCTGCAAATTCTGCCCCTCTTTCTTCGACGGCGCCTCTGGACCAGGCGTCTTCCCGTGATGATAATTGGCCCCGTGGATTTTTTTCAACAAAACCGAAAGATGGGTTTTAAATGCCGTGTAACAATCTCCGCAACCAAGCCGCCCGAATTTTTTAAAATCATCATAACTCATTGCGCAGTTAGGACAAACAATTTTCTCTTTTTCCTGATCTTTGATCTGACTTCCGAAATCGGACAACCCGGCCAAAAGATCCGCGAGACCGAACTGCTGCTCCATCTGCGCACTTTTCTCCCGAGCACAGTCCTCGCACAGATGCAATTCAACGATCTGATGATCGATGATTTCCGTCAAATGGACTGTTGCTTTTTTCTGACACAAATCGCACTTCATGCTCTACCTCTCAGCGCTAGGGAATCTGCACGCCATTTTTCCGGGTCGTTGAATGGAATTGCTTCATCAATTTTTTAGTCAAGGCTCCGGGTTTTCCGTCGCCGATCAACCGGCCGTCCACTTTCACCACCGGAATGATCTCGGCCGCAGTGCCGGTCAAAAAGCATTCATCCGAATTATAGACCTCATGACGCGTCATCTGACACTCGTAAACAGGGTTCTTATTCGATTTCGCCAATTGGATCACGACTTCCCTGGTGATTCCCCGCAAGCGTCCCTGCGCGGGCGTGAACAATTCGTCCTTTTTCACAATGAAAATATTGTCTCCGGTGCACTCCGCCACAAAACCTTGTGAGTCCAGCATGATCGCTTCAGAATAGCCGCTGTTCGTGGCTTCGATTTTCGCTAAAATGTTATTCAAATAATTCAACGATTTCAACTGCGGATTGAGCGCTTCGGGAAGGTTACGCACCGTCGGGACCGTAATGATCTCCATTCCGTTCTCATAGTAACTCTGCGGATAA
>JAHFFT010000082.1 GCA_023247795.1 Candidatus Omnitrophota bacterium | reverse complement strand
GAAAAACAATTCTATTTTCCAACGAAATTTGTAAAGCTGAGCAACGGTGAAGGCGTCGATTAAAAAGTTGTTGGTTAAAAAAGTGAAGCGTTGATTTGTTTCTGAGTCGAAAAATTTGATGAGACGAAGTTGTTCGGGATAATCTTTGGCCGATTGATAATTGGCCAGAAGAATGGTCTGATCGCATCTTAAACCTTTGGATTTGTCGACCAATCGCGAATAGAGTCGGCGGTATTTGATATTGGATTTCGAACGGATCACAAAAAAGGCCAGAGCCAGATGGATTCCATAAAGTCGTTTGAAATCGATGTAACCCCGATCCATCACGTAAAAGGCGCCGGCTTCTGGAATTAAGATATCGAGGATGTTGACTTCGTGAGTTTTTCCGTCGGTGATTTCGATAAACGTCGGAATATTGCCGCGTAAATCCAAAAGCGTATGCAGTTTGATCGCTGCTTTGTTCTTTCGAAAATGGGCCCAAGGGAATAACGATAAACACAAATCGATCGTGGTTGCGTCCAACGCATAAACCGTTTGTTGTAATTCGATACCGAATGGTTCTTGCCAATACAACTCTCGAGCTTGATGAATCAACACTTGCGCAAAGTCGGCGTAAATCCGCCAATCTCTTTGATGGTTCGCGTTCGACAACGTATTGCGCGAGACTTGCCCGCGAATCCCCAAGTGATACAGTTTTGTTTGCATTGATCTCAGACACGCCTCGATATCGCGCAGACTTTCTCGATAGGTCAATTGGGCAAAGGCCATACACAAGAATTGATCCAAACATGAAAAACTTTTTACTTTGTAATGGCCTTGATAACGCTCGACGCATTTGTGAAATTCCCAGACGGGTAAAAATTCCATGACTTGAGCAAAGATCATTTTTCCAGAATACATTGGTCACCCCTTGATGAAATGGTTGTAAGGTTTGACCAAAGTATACTTGCTCGTTCAAGTCGAAAACTGTGGATTTCTCTATTAGCATTCTCATATCAATGAGTTATAAAAAACTTTTTTGAAACGTTGGGACAGTACTGATTTGAGAAAAATAATGATAAAACTGTAGAAGGAGCTTTGTTATCCGCTTGTGCAGATGCTTTTGTTGAATGTGTTTTTTCCGCTGTGCCTTATTTCCCAAAAGATCGTTGGGGAATATAGACCATGCTTAGCGATAGTTAGAAATCAGTAAGTTTTGTAACTATTCAGGTCCCTTGATAAAGAAGGACATAAACAACAAAATGCGATTTTTCAAATTTTTCTAGACGAGAGACGATTTTCGTCTAAGGTGTTCTCTATGGAAGAGATAACACCAGAGCAGGCATTGGAGATTTATCAAAGTGGTCCTGAGGCGGTAGTCAAAGTTATCTGCGAACTGAGTAGACGCGTTATCATAGTCGAAAAGTTAGAAAAGCAAATCGAACTATTAGAAGCGCGGATCAAAGAGTTAGAAAATCAGTTATCGCAAAACAGCCGCAACAGCAGCAAGCCGCCGAGCAGCGATGGGTTGAAGAAGCCGATGACGCAAAGTCTGCGCGAGAAAAGCACTCGGCCGCCTGGAGGCCAGGCAGGACACGACGGACACACGTTGAAAATGGTCGACAATCCGCAGCATATCGAATGGCGCAAAGTCGAAGAGATTTGTGAGTGTGGAGAATCTCTCAAAGAGCAAAAAGTGAAAGAGGTAGCACGGCGCCAAGTATTCGATGTTCCGCAGATGAAGATGGAAGTCACTGAATACCGTGCCGAGATAAAAATTTGCCGTCACTGTGGTCGAGTCCATAAAGGAACATTTCCGGACGAAGTTAAGACCTGTGTGCAGTATGGAGAACGGATCAAATCTATCGTGATCTATCTGCGGGGTTATCAACTGCTACCTTCGCAAAGAACCGCCGAATTATGTCAGGAATTATTTTCCTGTCCGATTTCGGAAGGGACAATGGATACGATTCTGCGTGATGGTGCCAATCGTTTAGAAGTTCCGGTAGAACAAATCAAAGAGCAAATCAAAGCGGCGCGGGTGGTGAATTTTGATGAGACGGGCATGTCGGTGAACGGCGATAATCATTGGATCCACGTAACGAGCACGAAAGATTTAACGCATTACGACATTCATGTCAAACGCGGGACTGAGGCCATCAACGAGATCGGGATTTTGCCAGGGTTTCGAGGCATCGCGGTGCATGATGCGTGGGCGCCTTATTTTCAATATGACCAATGCCAGCACAGCTTATGCAATGCGCATCATTTAAGAGAATTGACTTTTATCGCCGAAGAACTGCAGCAATCTTGGGCCGGCGAAATGATTCGATGTTTACTTAAGATCAAGCAAAAAGTCGAAGAGGCCCAAAGCGCATTCCAAGAACATTTAACCACAAGTCAAATTCGATTATTTCAGAATCGTTATCAAATGATTTTGGAAAAAGGTTATGCGGCCAATCCGCTCAAAGATTTATCCGACGGCAATAGAACGCGCGGTCGTCCTAAGCGTGGGAAAGCGCGCTGTTTAGTCCAGAGGCTCGACGATCATCGCCACCAGGCGCTGGCCTTTATGGTCGACTTCGAAATTCCCTTTGACAATAATTTAGCCGAACGCGATGTGCGGATGGCTAAAGTGCGTCAAAAAATTTCCGGAACTTTTCGCAGTTTAGACATGGCCAAAGCCTTTTGCCGGATTCGCAGTTTTATATCCACGGCTCGCAAACGGGCTTTTAATACGATGGATGCAATCGAAAAAATTTTCACCGATCCATCTGCTTTGTCAAAGATCGTGTCCGTATAAAATCCTCAAGTCGTTATTCGACCTGAGTAGTTACAAAAAATAAGTTAAATAAAAAATCATTTATGGGAGCTATTTTGACTCTAATTACTTTTTCCGGTTGTATGTCCCCAGATAGGTGACTGTCACCTATGCTGGCAACTTAACTTTAAAA
>JAHFFT010000007.1:37036-68359 GCA_023247795.1 Candidatus Omnitrophota bacterium | reverse complement strand
CGCTCTTGACATTTTCCGGCGAACATGCTATGGTCTAACAAATTTTGATCAGAAAAAATGACACCATTTCAAGAAGAAGAAATCAAGCACCAGCGCGATCAAGCCTTTCGTGAACTCGCCGTCCTCTATGAAGTAAGTTGTGCCATGCGCACAACCCTTCATCTGAACAACATTCTCTATATCATACTGACCGGAGTCACAGCGCAATCCGGGCTTGGATACAACCGGGCGATCCTTTATCTAAAAAATCCTAACACCCGCTGCCTGGAATGCAAGATGGCCATCGGTCCGGAATCCGGTGAAGACGCCAACACCATCTGGACATCCATTGAAGCCTCGCGACAAAAGCTCGATGATTTGATCAGTTCCGAAAATATCGCTTTAACCATGACCGAATCGAAATTTTTTCACCGATTCAAGGACTTGACCTTTCCCTTGGACCCGGCGGCCCCGTATCTCTTAAGCCAGGCCTTCCATCGGGGCACCTCTTGGTATCTGACGAAAAATGACATCGCGCAATTTCAAAACGATCCGCTCTTGCAGGCCTTTCAAACCCAGGAATTGATCATCATGCCGCTCAAGGCCAAAGACAACGTCAATGGTCTTATCATCGCCGACAACATCTATACCCAAAAACCGATTACCGACGATGATATCCGCATTTTCACCATGCTCGCCAATCAGGCCGGTCTGGCGATTGAAAATTCCAACCTCTATGAGATGATCGTTCAAAAAAGCCAAACCGATCCAATCACCCAACTTTGGAACCACGGATATTTTCAGGATACCCTCTCGACCCTTTTCAAAAAGGCAGAAGAAAATCAAACCCCTTTAAGTCTGGCCTTGATGGACATTGATGACTTCAAGAAACTGAACGATACTTACGGCCATCAATCCGGAGACCAGGTCCTTCGCGAAATTGGAGAGATTCTCAAAGAGCTTTCGCGGACTCAAGATATCATCTGCCGTTATGGTGGGGAAGAATTTGCCATGATCTTGGATGCCACCGACAAAAAACAAAGCTACGAAATCGCGGAACGGCTGAGAGTCAAGATTGAGCAAAAGCAGTGGAAACTTCCAAATGATTTTAAAATGACCGTTAGCATTGGTGTGGCCAACTTCCCCGACGACGCCAAAGATAAAGAAGAACTCATTGCCAAGGCTGATCGCGCGATGTACATCGCGAAGTTCAGCGGCAAAAATCAAACCTGTATCAGCGAAAGTCCTTTTTAAACCAATTCAGGGAGGGACACCCCTTACGACGGGTGCTCTTCTTCATCAGACACTTACCGCTTCAGAAACTTCCTCTTCCTTTTCCTGGTCCTTTTCTTGCGGCGCTTCATCAAACTTGACCGACACCAATTTTGAAATTCCCGTCTCTTGCATGGTGATCCCATACAACACATCGGCGTTGGCCATGGTTTTTTTATTGTGTGTAATCACGATGAACTGCGAGGTCTTCGCGAAATCTTTGAGTAGGTACACAAACCGTCCCACATTGGCCTCGTCCAAAGCAGCGTCAATTTCGTCGAGAACGCAAAAAGGACTGGGATTCACTTTAAAAACCCCAAAAATCAAGGCAATGGCCGTTAAGGTCTTTTCCCCGCCGGAAAGCAAACTGATACTCTGCAGCTTTTTCCCGGGCGGACGGGCGACAATCTCAATCCCGCATTCCAAGACATTTTCCGGATCCAGCAGCACGAGCTCGGCCTCGCCGCCGCCGAACAACATGCGAAAATAAATGCGAAACTCTTCGCTGACTTTGATGAAGGTGTCCATAAACATCTGGCGCGTCTGGCGGTTGATTTTGCTGATCGTTTGGTGAAGCGATTCTTTGGCTTCAATCAGATCACTTTGCTGCTTGGTTAAAAATTCAAACCGTTCACGCAGATCCTCAAATTCTTCAATCGCGACTAGATTGACCGCGCCAAAGGATTCGCAACGCTTGCGCAGACGCTCGATCGAAATCTGCAGCTCGTCGACACTCAAGGGTTGCGCCTGCGCCTCGGAGATTGTTTCTCCCTGCGCCGATGGTGCCGTCGGCTGATCCATATCGATCTTATAGGTCTGCCATAAACGATCACGGATCTCCTTTGCTTTAAAATTCAATTCCTGCTCTTCAAGATCTTGCCGATGCGAAAAATTCCTCATCTCATCGAGGTCACGGTCATAAGCGTTCAGATTGGAACGCAGACTCTGGATCCGTTGGGCCACCTCGGCCTTCTGTTTTTCCTGATCCAAAAGAACCGACTGCAGCCCTTCTTTGTCACTTTTTAACTGCTCAATCTCATTTTGAATCTCCTCGATATCGCGACGATATTCTTCTGCTTTCGCGTCCTGCCCCTGCAACTCCGCTTCAAACTGCTGGGATTGCTGCCGGCAGCCTTCAAGCTCCTGATCAAACATCGCGATGCTTTCCTGCAAGGAACTCTTTCGCTCTTCCACCGCGTCCAATTCGGTCTGAATCTGCGCGATCGCGATATTCAGACTTTCCCGAATTTTATCATTCGCATCCATCGCATCCTGCTGTTCCTTGATCTTGATCTGACAAAATCGCAGTTCCTGATTCGAACAATCCAACCGTCGGGAAAGTTCGTCTTCCGTCCTTTTCAGATTTCCCAAATTCCCTCTCACTTCTTCGATTTCCGAATGGACCAATTTCAGTTCATCCCGCAGTTTTAAAAGTTCATGGTCAACATCTCCTTGCTGCGCCTCCGAGACCGAACAGGATTTTTCCAGCTCATGAAAATCCGATTCCAGAAGTGCAATCATTTCGCTCTGAACTCGGATCTGTTCTTGCTTCTGCGCCATCAAAAGCGACTGCTTTTCGATCTCCTGGATCACGGCTTCGATCTGCTGTGCCAGCTGCTGCGGATCCAATTCAACGAACTTGGCTTCGCACACGACCTCATAAATTTTTTCCG
Source organism: Candidatus Omnitrophota bacterium (assembly GCA_023247795.1). Classification (GTDB taxonomy): domain Bacteria; phylum Omnitrophota; class Gorgyraeia; order Zapsychrales; family JANLHA01; genus JAHFFS01. The sequence continues at coordinate 65,435 of JAHFFT010000007.1, read as the reverse complement.
ACGCGAAGAAATGAGAAAGCAGGGCCGCGGATTTCAACGGACCAACCGGTAAAACCTCTTTCACCTTGCCAATGATCCCGTTGTGATGTTCCGCCGGAGGATTCACCGTAAACAAACGTCCCAAAACCAACGGATCAGGAATGTCCTGATACTGCGCGGAGAGCTTTTCAATAAATTCTTTTTGCGATGTTAAAAAAAGTTTGCGCCGTTCCAGATCGCCGATTCCTTTTTCCAATTTCTGCGAATCCTCGTCTAGAGACTTCAAGCGTCCCTGCTCGCTGGCGATTTCATTTTTAATGGCTTCAATTTTTAAACGGACCGATCGCACCTTGGCCAAAACCTCATTAAACTTCCCGTCCACTTGGACCTTTTCCTGCAAGACTTTTTCCTGCTCTTGTTCGAGACGACGCTGACGGGCCAAATTCCCCTGCATGTCTTTCATGGCTTCGGTCAAACGGTTCTTGACGTTGACCTGGTGCGAAGTGATCTCTAAAATTTTTTCCTCTTCCGACCTGATCATCGATTCGGCCATCTTTAATGACGCCACGATTTCTTCCAAGGCGGATTTTTTTTCTTGAATCTGATCCAAATCATTTTTGCGCTCCGCTTCGATCTGGGCCAAAGCCTGCTGGGCCTCATCAATTCTGGCCTGCTGTTTCTGTGATCGCTCCTGAATCTGCTTTTGACTTTCTTTGATCCGTTGCTGATTACCGCGCAAATTTTCAATACGCTCCTCATTGAACCCCATCTGCCGGTTATGGATATCGATCTCGCCGTCCAATTTGATCCCTTGCGCGTTGGTTTCGTTCACTTTTTCTTCCAGCTCTTCCAAATACTGCGATTCATGCTCCAACCGGTCGGTATATTCTTTGATTTCCGATAAAAGCTGTTCTTCCTTGCCCTTCAAGGCCAAGAACTCTTCTTGCATTTTTTCTCTTTTTTGCTGCAGCTCCTTCAACTCAAACCGCGCTAGAAGGATCTCCTGAGTTTTAAGCTGTTCAAATTCTTCCTTGTATTTTCGCGCCTTGTTGGCCTGGCGTTCGAGCGAAGAGATCTGCCGTTTGACTTCGGTAACGATATCGTTGATGCGCAGCAGGTTCCCCTCGGTATCTTTCAATTTATTGATCGCCTCGCGCTTTTTGGCTTTGTACTTGGTGATACCAGAGGCCTCATCCAAGATCATCCGCCGGTCTTCTGGTTTGGCACTGACAACCAAATCGACTTTCCCCTGCTGGACCAATGAATAAGCCTCGGCGCCAATGCCGGTTCCCATAAAAATTTCGGCAATGTCCTTGAGCCGAACCTGGGTGCGATTGAGCAGATACTCACTTTCTCCGGAACGAAAAAGTCGACGGGTGACGGTCACTTCATTGTAATCGATGGGCAGCTGCTTGTCTTCGTTGGAAAAGGTCAGACTCACTTCGGCAAATCCAAGGGCGGGCTTTTGATCGGTGCCGTTAAAAATCACATCTTCCATGGAAGCGCCCCGAAGCTCCTTGCTGCTTTGCTCTCCTAAAACCCAGCGAACGGCATCAAAGACATTGCTCTTGCCGCAGCCGTTTGGTCCAATGATCGCGGTGATACCGGGGCCAAAATTGAGCACCGTCTTATCGGCAAACGATTTGAATCCGAAAACATCTAATTTTTTAAAATGCATGAAAAGTCTCGTGATATTTTGCAGTGCTAGTGGCCATGCTTATGAAAGACCTGGGTGGTCTTAAGGTCGTAAATTGAAACAATCGCTACTTCTTCTTCATTAAATCTTTTACCAGACTAACCGTCGTGTTCACATCTGTAAACTTGGTCAGCATCTCCTCGGGGATGATGATCTTATACTTCTTTTCGATCCCGGCCAAGATCTCCAAGGCCATCATGGAGTCCATGCCCAGATCCTTGACAAACTTAGCATCGCCTTTGATGGCTTCCGGCTCGGTCTCCAAAATTTCCGCGACCAAATTGCGAATATCTTGTTCAACATTGAATTTTTGCACGTCTTTAACCATTGTTAACCGTTTATTCTTTTAAACTATTAAAATAAGCAGCGATTGTCAATACAATATATCAAAAATTGGGGACGGTGTCCTTGGAAAGTAACAAGTCCCAGGCACCAAGTCTCAAGTTACAAATGACTTGAGACCTGCAACATGAGACATGAGACTTGAAACTTAATTGGGGCTGTCCCCCAATGATGAATCAATCAGTTGGAGACGCCACTTCCATGAAAGGTGGGGTTTCGATAGGAACGTCCGCTTCATAATCGACACCTTGCAAACCAAAACCAAAAAGCCTTAAAAAATCTTCGTGATAACCTTTCAAGTCCGAAATTTGATACAGATTCTCATTGGCGACCTGCTTCCATAATTTCTGTACCTCAACTTGAACATCCGACCGCATTTCCCGGTCATCCACCCGGATCCGCCCCGCTTCGTCAACCGGAACCGCTTTACCGTTATAAAGCCGCTCAGCAAACAGACGATAAATCTGCTGAATGCAGTCTTCATGCAGGCCTTTTTCCTTCATCACCTTCGCCAATAAAATGAAATAGAGGGGAATGAACGGAATAGCCGAACTGGACTGGGTGACCAAGGCCTTATTCACCGAGACATAGGCATGACCATGATACTTGCTCAAACGTTTATCCAACGCCTTTGCCGTCGCCTCCAAATGATCTTTGGCCGCCCCAATGGTTCCATGACGATAAACGGCATGTGTTATTTCCGGACCGACGTAAGAATAGGCGATCGTTAAAAATCCATCGGCTAAAAGATTGGCTCGCGCCAACGCCTCGATCCACATCTGCCAATCTTCCCCGCCCATCACGTCGACGGTCTGCTGGATTTCTTCTTCGGTCGCCGGCGGCAGCGTCACGGTCTCAATTTCATTTTTATCCATATCAATGGATTTGTTAGTAAAGGGAATATCGCGCGGCCTTAAAATCGACTTTGACACTTTACCGGTTTTCGGATGTCGACGACGGGGAGATGCCAAACTGTAGATGACCATATCCAAGGGACCCAAATCCTGCTGGACAATTTCAACGATTTTTTGTTTGGCCTCATCTGAAAAGGCATCGGCATTGATACTTTTCGCGTACAGCCCCACCGCCCGCGCTTCTTGTTCAAAGGCCACGGAATTATACCATCCCGCCGACGCGGTCCTTTTGTTGTTTTCCGCCGGCTTTTCGAAAAACACTCCGACGGTCGCTGCTTGGCAACCAAAGGCCGTGACAATGCGCGACGATAGGCCATATCCGGTTGAAGACCCAACAATCAAAACTTTTTTCGGCCCCTTAGCAACTGGGCCCATTTTCCGCACATAAGCCATCTGCTCTTTGACGTTCTGAGCGCAGCCTCGAGGGTGGGCGGTGGTACAAATAAAACCGCGGATCTTTGATTTGACGATCATTTGCCTTCATCCCTCATTTACTCAACCCGGGTGCGTTTAGGAATAATCACAATCCCTGATGTGGTCATCTCAAAACGTTTGCGATCTGTTTCCGGATCATACCCGACCTCGGCATAGGGAGAAATGACCACTTCCTTATCCAAAATCGCGTTTTTGATTTTCGCGTGATGACCGATCACCACATTGTCCATCAGGATGGAATTGGTCACGACCGCGTATTCGTCAACAAGGACATTGGACGACAAGACCGAATGAATAATATCCGCACCCTTAAGGGTGCAGCCTCCCGCGATCAACGAATTGATGACAACACCGGATTTCCCGTCATTCGCCGTCATGGTCCGAATGGGTGGCTGCTGTTCATGAAAGGTCCGCACCGGCCATTTCCGGTCATACAAATCAAATGCTGGACGGGGCCCAAGCAAATCCATGTTCGCCTGATAATACGCGTCGCGGGTTCCGATATCCCGCCAATAAGGACACCTTTCCTTATCGACAAAATTGTAAACAAGGACGTTGCGTTGATTTTTGACCATTTGCGGAATCACGTTCTTGCCAAAATCATGTTCAGAAAACGACGTCCGCGCGTCGGTCTCCAGCTCGGACAAAAGAACATCTTTGTTGAACAAATAAATTCCCATCGACGCAAAAATCTTGTCCGGATGCCCGGGAATGGTCCGCGGCTTTTTGGGTTTTTCTTGAAAGCCGCAGATGCGGTTCTGGTCATCGACCTCGACTACCCCAAAGCTCGACGAGCTTTCCGCGGGCATCGGGATGCAAGCGACCGTCATATCCGCCTTCTGCTCCTGATGATACTTGATCATCTGCTGATAGTTCATTTTGTAAATATGGTCACCTGCCAAGATCAAAATCATGGTCGGGTTCTGATCTTGGATCGCATAGATATTTTGGTAAATCGCATCGGCCGTTCCCTTATACCAATCGGAATTGATCCGCTGCTGCGCGGGAATGACGTCGATGAATTCCCCCAACTGATTAGAAACCACGTCCCAGCCGGATAAAAGATGCTTCTGCAGGGAAAACGATTTGTACTGGATGAGCAGATAGACCCGACGCAGACCGGAATTGATGCAATTGCTTAACGTAAAATCGACAATCCGATAAACGCCGCCGAAGGGAACCGCGGGCTTGGCCCGATCCCGAGTTAACGGATTGAGCCGTTCGCCCTTGCCACCGGCTAAGATAAACGTCAAAACCTCTCGCATAAACATCCTTCCTTTAAAAAAGCTGAAGTATTATAATTTGTCCGATTTCTTTTTGCAAGAAAATGAATGTTTGCCACGGCCAACTTCAACTTCCCTTATTCAACCCGTTACCATCCCCAATTCCGACCTGCGAGGTCAGAACGATGCAATTGTTCCGAAGGGACTTGGTCCCCGAGGGTTGGTTGTTCATGGGGGATCTCAGGGGTTGGCTGTTCCTCAAGTTGCTTTTCCGGTTGCAATCGGCGCAATTCATTTTTGAGTTCGCGGTTATCGGCGTTGTGCTGCAGACCTCGCTCAAAGGCCTCCTTGGCCTTTTCATTTTCATTCAACCGAACATAGATTTTGCCAAGCCGCAAACATATCTCATCAAGCCTTTTTTCCTGGCTAACAATGAGCTCATAAGCATCCCTGGCCAACGCGAATTTCTCATCGGAAAAAAAGCGATCTGCGATTTCCAAGATGTCGTCCACTTCCTCCGGTGCGATCTTGTGCGCCACCTTCAAAGAATGGATGGCTTTATCAAACTCCTGATTGTTAAGATACGATCGCGCGATCCCAAAATAAGCTTCTTGGTCATGCGGCCAGCGATCAATGATTTTTTTATATTCGCGGATAGCGAATTCATACTTTTTTAAATCATCGTAGACCTTGGCCAGAGAAATGTGCAAGTCCTGGGCGTCCGGAGCATACATCACAGCAATACGAAAATTTTCAAAGGCCAGTTCATAGTCTTTTTTCTGCGCGTACACCCGACCAAGGATCTTATAGGGCTCCATAAAATTCGGTGACATCTTAATCGCGATCTGTGCTTCTTTAACCGCCGCGTCATCATAACCCATTGAGTACAAGGTGATCCCCCGGCTGATCGGCTGATACGGTTCGGCCCGCATTGGACCAAACCGATAGAGATCAATGTCATACGGCTTGATCTTCGCGAAATCAATTTGGTGCGCTTTGATCACAGCTTGATTCTCCGGTGTATCTTTAAGAAAAATCACCCCGTCGTAATCAAAATAAACCGGGACCCAGTCCTTCAGTTCACACAACCGTTTCAGAACTTTTTTCGGAATGGGTGACGTGTTGGAATTTAAAAATACGCCGGTCAGTTGATACTTATCCAGGGCCTTTACGAATTCATCGGCATTGTCCTTTTCCCAGATGGATTGATAATATTTGAAAAATTGTGGGCCGTACAATTCCGTCCGTCCGTCGATAAAAACCTTGATATCCGGATACGTTCGTCCCACCAGATAAGCCCCAGAGTTGAAATCGTTAAAGAAATTCCCCTTGACCTTATTTTCGACGAGAAAATCCACAACCCTCTGCGGGAAGGAGCGCAGCGACACCCCCCAGTACTCGCTTTTGCGTTCATACTTAGCAAAATCATAATACCCGTGCAGAGCCATCTGTGACCCGTAATTGAAAATCCAAATCGCCAAACCAGCCTTAGCGACGATCGCGGTGATGTGCTGAAACCGTTTGTCCTTGATGTTGATGGGGACCAAATTTTTAAACGAAATCGCGAGCGCGTTGGTGACTATGACCAGGTAAGCGGCAAAGGCAAAGAAAATGAGATTGCGGATGGCACTCAAGGAAAAAAACAGAAAGACCAACCAGAAAATAAAAATCCCCACATCAAGTTTGCGACGGTTGAAATAAAAACTCATGGCCGAAAGGATGATCAACAATCGGTAATAGGGATAATCCTGCAGTGAAAAGATTGTCGACGAGGTAATTGGCCGTTTCAACTCGACAATCTTTTCAAAAAATATTTTTGAATCCCCCGACAACTGAAAAATCACCGTGAACGGGTACAAAGCGCCTTTGATCAACTGCGGATTGAACACACAGGCCAAAAGAACGGCCGCCAAAACAAACTTGAGCCGTCGGTATTCCTCATTGGTCAAACGCCCAGCTTTATTCCATTGGTAAGGCAAACGAACACTTCGCTTAAGCCACTCGCCGAACAAACCCAAAAGCACAAACAATGGGCCAAAGAAAAAAAAGCCGTGGATATTGGTCCAAAGCACTTGAATGACAAAAAAGGCATAGATCACCCACCGACGATGCAGATAAAAAGATAACAACAAAATATCGAGTGCAAAAAAAAGCAGGCTATAAAGGTCCGGACGGATGGTGAAACGCCCCTGATAGACCAAAGAAACCAACAAGAGAAAAAAAATGGTCGTAAGTTGTTTATCACGATTATACCCGAGGAAAAAAAGCACCAGCATGGTCAAGGCAACCAGGGCGACCTGCATATTGATGAGACCATCCGCCCCCCAGCGCTCAAAAATCTGAGAAACAATGACTTGAAAGAGCCACTCGTGATTGTTCCATGGCTTGCCGGCAATCGTGCAAGATAAAACATCGGTCTTCGGCACTTGAAAATGATGCTCGATGATATACCGGCCGGTCCCGATATGCAGCCACAAATCAAGGTCTTTGATTTCCAGATTGGCCGCAAAGATCGTCAGGCCAAAGACCGCGGCGAGCGCGAACAATCCGGTGAGAACACTTAATTTTCGCCAAAAGGCTTCACTCATTTTTGTCTCCAGTTGCAAGCCTCAGGTCGCAAGTTTCAAATAACTTGTCACATAAGACCGGTCACTTGCAACTTGCTTCAGTCTACCACAAAATGACCATTCCCCTGATCTCTTAATGCGGAATTTTCTCTAACATATTGCGGCAACGGCCCGCCTTTCGCTTGATAATCCATGGCGGCCGCTAATAACTGCTGCGTATAGGGATGCAACGGATTTTGAAAAATTTCTTCCGTATCGGCGTATTCAATGATCTTCCCCTGCAGCATGACGGCAATTTTATGGCACAACTTTCGTACAACCCGCAAATTATGCGAAATGAATAGGTACGTCATCCGATACTCAGAGGCCAATTTTTTCAGCAATTGAAGGATCTGTTCCTGCACCAAGACATCCAACGAGGACACCGCCTCATCTAAGATCAACAGCCTCGGGTTCATCAAAATGGCACGGGCGATGGCAATGCGCTGACGCTCGCCGCCGCTGAACTCATGGGGAAAACGATGCAGACTGTCAACCGGCAAACCCACGTCGGCTATGACCTTGGTCATTTTTTTTTCAAAATCACCGCGCTTGGCTTCTCTTTGTAGATACAGCGCCTCTTTCAAAATCCGATTGACGGAATACCGCGGATCCAAACTCGAATACGGGTCTTGGAAAACCATCTGCACCTGATTTCGTAAAGGCCTCATGGGCCGAGTCCCCAAATGGGTCACGTCCACATCACCATAAAGCAAATTTCCTTCATCCCAACGATACAACTTCAATAAAATCCGGCCTAAGGTGGTCTTGCCCGACCCTGATTCACCGACGAGACCAAGATGTTCGCCCTCTTGAATCCGAAGGTCAACACCGTTGACGGCCTTAACGACCTGACGCTGCGACCGAAAAAGCCCTTTCGCGACGGAAAAAAATTTCTTGATGTTTTTAGCTTGTAATAACAGTTTCATAAAGCCCTCATCAATTCCCGTGTGTACGGGTGCCGCGGGTTTTGGATCACCTCGTTGGTCTTACCTTGCTCGACGATGGCACCTTCCTTCATCACCACCACCGAATCGCTGAAATGCTGGACCAACCCCAAATCATGGGTGATCAAAATGATGGATAACGCGAGTTCCTTCTTCAACTTGACAAATAAATTCATGATCTTCGCTTGGATGGTCACATCCAGATTGCTCGTTGGTTCATCGGCAATCAACAATCGCGGATTTCCTGCCAAAGCCTGAGCCATCATGGCCCGCTGGCGCAACCCGCCGCTCAATTGATGCGGATAACTTCTTGAAATCCTCACCGGGTCAGGGATTTCCGTCAGATCCAAAAGCTCGAGGCATCGCTTTTTTCTTTGCGATCTCGACAATGAGGTATGGCACACTAAAACCTCGTCGATCTGATCACCGATGGTAAAGACCGGATTGAAAGCGTATAAGGGTTCTTGAAAAACCATGGCAATCGCACCTCCCCGCAAACGCCGCATATCGTCTTGGCCCAAAGCGAACAGATCCTGATTTTGAAAGATAATCTTGCCTTCGGTCACAACCAACGGTGGGATTAATAGCCGCAATATGGCCAATCCCGTGGTACTTTTACCACTTCCGGATCCGCCCACAAGACCAAGAATCTGTTGCTCATCCACTGAAAAGCTCACCCCATGGACAATGCTTTTCTCACCTTGTTCCGAAAAAACCCGTACGCACAAATTCTCCAAATTTAGCAGCATGATTCTCTTTTTTCTCCTCGTAGATGCGGGTCCAAACAATCCCTTAAGGCATCGCCCACGACATTGAAACACATCACCGTCAAGAAGATAAAAATTCCCGGGATCAAAATCCATGGACAAAACCGGATTTGAACGATCCCCATGGACTCGGAAAGCAAATTCCCCCAACTCGCGTAAGGGTCTTGAATCCCCAAACCAACCAGGCTTAACCCGGATTCCGCCAAAATATAACTGGGAATCGAAAGCATGATGGAAACAATCGAATAGGACAGCGTGTGCGGCAAGATGTGCTTGACGATGATTTGCAAATCAGACAATCCCATGGCCTTTGCCGCCAGGACAAACTCCCGTTCCCGCAGCGACAGACACATCCCGCGGATCACCCTTGCCAATCCCGCCCAATAAATGAACGACAAAATGACGACGATGGCGATATAAACCTGAACCGAATTGAAAGACGGCGGCACCACCGCCCGCAGCGCTAACAGCAAATAAAATCCCGGAAACATCATCAACATCTCGCAGATCCGCATCAGGACCTCATCGGTCCGGCCGCCGTAAAAGCCGGCGATCCCTCCGACCAGCAAACCAATGGAATACGAAATCAACACCCCGATGAGGCCGATCGAAAGTGAAATGCGTCCGCCGTAAATGACGCGCGAATAAAGGTCCCTGCCGCGAGAATCCGCTCCCCACAAATAAATTCTTCCTGGAGCATCGACGCTGAAAAGGCGTAATGAACAGGAAAACAGACCTAAAATCTTGTATTCATCTCCCTTAACAAAAAAACGCAACGGATATTTTTCTTGCAAGTTCTCCACATAAATCCGTTGGTGGTTCTGATCAAAATGCGCGGCGCTTCCGTAAATGAACGGTCGAGAAAATTGTCCCTGCTCAGTCAAACAATGGATCTTACTCGCCGGGGCATAAGCAAAATCGCGCTCTTCGTTTTCGTAAGAATACGGCGTTAAAATATCGGCAAAAATCGCGCTGAAATAAAGCAGCCCCAAAAGCCAAAGACAAAAAACCGCGAAACGGTTTTGTTTCATTTGTCTTAACGCAAGTTGGAACTGACTTAACGATTTTTGTGATTTATTCATAACGGATCCGCGGATCACTTTTGGCTAATAGGATATCCGCGAGCAGATTCCCGACGATAAACAACACCCCACCCATCAAAAAGCTGTCCATGACCAAATACACATCCTTGGCCCGCACCGCGGTCAACATGAGCATGCCCAAACCCGGCCAACTGCAAATGATCTCAAGCAGGGCGGCACCACTCAACAAGCTGGAAAATTCATAACCAAGCAAGGTCATGAGCGGATTGATCGCGTTGCGTAAGGCATGATGATAAATCACTTTATTTTCCGGCAAGCCCTTGGCCCGCGCGGTCAGGACGTACTGCTGCCGTAAAACCTCGAGCATATTGCCCCGCATGATGCGTTGCAACGAACCAATGGACCCGACGGAAAGAGCGATCGTCGGAATCGTCAAATGTTTTAATAAGTCAATGATCCGTTCCCAGAAATTCAGCTCATCATAATGCGCGCTATGCATTCCACCCAAGGGCAAAATCCCTGTGACACTGACAAAATAAAGCAGCAGCATGGCCAGAAAAAAACTTGGGGTCGCTAACCCGATATAGGAGAAGAACTGGATGATTCGGTCCGTCCAACGATTGCGGTTGAGGGCCGCCCAAATCCCCAACGGAATGGCCACCCCCCAGGTCAAAAACAAACTGGCCAGGGACAAAATGAATGTGTTCCAAAGCCGCCCGCCGATGACCTTGACGACCGGAATGTTATAAAAAAAAGAATACCCTAATTCCCCATGAAAAAGATTGGAGATCCAATGAAAAAATTGAACAAACAACGGTTTATCCAACTGATAAAGGGTCACATAACGCTGAATCGTCTCCTCGGAAATCTGCGGATTGAGCTTGAGGGTGTCATAAAAATTTCCGCTCGTGGTCTGCATGAAGACAAAAGTCAACAAGCTCATGACCAAGAGCATGGGTCCTGTTACCAATAATCGTCTTAAAGCATATCGAAGCATTTCAATTCTTCCCGTTCTCTACACCCTGTTGTCTTTTTTTATTCACTCTTCACTTAAGATAAATCTCCTCAATATTATGAAACGCCCCGCCATAACTCGTCGGCCTAAGATTACCAAACTTGTTACGAATCGCGAACATGTTACTGTCCAGGACCGTGTAAATCAGTGGCAATTGATCAGCAACGATCTTTTGATATTCATCGTACAAAATTTTGCGCTTATTGTCATCCAACTCTTGAACGCCCAGGTTGAAAATCTCATCGACGCGTGCCTCCCAACTCGTAACCGGGGCCTCTTGATGAGGATACCACATGTGCAATTGTCCCGAAGAATGCCAGACGTTCTTCCCAAAATGCGGATCAACGCCACCGCCGGTCAATCCTAGAATGACGGCGTCCCAATCAAAGCTTGACGTGAGTTTACCGACCAGACTATTGAATTCGATGGCCAGAAAATTGACCTTCATACCCAACATTTGCAAATCATGCCGGACAATCGCCGCGATCTGGACCCGTTCCTGCGAACCGGAATTGGTAAAAAGGTTGAACTCAATTTTATTGCCTTCAGGATCTTCGATGACCCCATCACCGTCGCGGTCTTGGAACCCCGCTTGCATCAAAATGTCTTTTGCCTGCTTCAAATCATAGGCGTATTCTTCGACCTGCGGGTTATAAAAGAATCCGATGCTCGGACTCAACGGACCAAACTGCGGATACCCCAGACCGTTATTGAGGATCTCAATGATTTTTTGCCGGTCGATGGAATGCGCTACGGCCTTGCGGAATTGCACGTTAGTAAACCAGCGCAATTTGACCGGATCCACAAAGGGTTTCGTGGTCTTCGGGTTGATACTGCTATTTTGATTAAAGACAATGAAATTGCTGCCGAAATCCGGTCCGGTTTCATAAATCCGAAAGTTCTTTTGTTCTTCGACGGGCTTGAGCAGCGGATAGTCACTGCCCCGGACACCGACATAATCCAAATCCCCTTCTAAAAATTTTAATATCGCAACATCCTGATTCTGAACAATCACATAAATGATTTTATCGAGATACGGCAGAGCGTCCCCTTCTTTTGATTTTTTCCAATAATACGGATTGCGCTCAAAAACCAGGCGTTCGCCCGGTGAGTATTCGGTCAAACGAAACGCGCCAGTCCCGACGATCTCTTGAGGGGGAGTATCAATCCCCCAGGTAAAATTGAATTTCCCATCATCGACGGCTGACTGGAGTTTATGTTTGGGAAGGATCGGTTGGGTCATGCTTCTTAAAAAAGGCGCGAACCGGACCGGGAGCTGGAACTGCACCGTGTGATCGTCGATCTTCTTGACATCAAAAATCTTTCCTTGAATCGAAAAAATATCGCGGGCCGAGGAGGGGATCTTTTCATTGTAAATCAATTGATGGAAGGTAAAGACAACGTCGTCGGCCGTGAACGGCTGCCCGTCATTGAATTTGACGTCGTCCCGCAAATGAAAAATCCAGGTCTTACCATCATCTTGGACGTCCCAACTTTGCGCCAAGAGCGGCTCAACTTGCAGCGTCTGGGCATTCACCATGGTCAATCCCTCAAAGATATTGCTGGTGACCATGGTCGAGGAAGTCTCCTGCGCTAAAATATCATTGAACGACTTTGGGTCTGACGTGGATGACAAGACGAGTGTCCCTCCATGCCGATCCATGGCCAAACCCAATGTCGGATACGAAAGACTGCTGAAAAAGATAAGAAGAAGGGAAAATACGCTCGTGAAGGATTTTTGACGAAAAGAAAAATTCGCCATGAAGGTCTCTGGAAAAGGCTGTTGAAACGCGCTCTTGATTAGGGCGGCGTTTGTTCGGTCTGGGCCTGAGGTGTGGGTTCCGCGGCGGTTGCCGGCAACGTTTCAGCTTTAGGGGTCGACGCCGATTTGACTGCGGGTTCGGTTGCCGCGACCGGTACCGGTTCAGAAACTGGCTTCCCAGGAGTCACAGGAATCACTTGAGTCACTGCCGCCTTGTCCTTAACCGGCTCACCAACAATTCGAACGCCACGCATGATGGACCGGTCCTTTTTCGCCGTCACATAAGCCAAACTCAAACTGGTTACCATAAACACCGCTAACATCACAATCGTTGTGCGCACCATAAAGGCATTGGTCTTGGCCCCGAACATGGACTCGGCGGAGGCAAACCCGTCGGTGAGGCCACCTTTGCGGCCGGCCTGCATCAAAATCACGGTGATCAGCAATATACAAGCAACGGAATGAAAAAAGATTAAAATTCCATGTATCATTTTACGTTTTGACCCCGCATGAGTTTTTAATGATGTCAACAAAGGAATCGGCTTTGAGGCTTGCTCCCCCCACCAGGGCCCCATCAATATCCGGTTGCGACATCAAATCATTGGTATTGTCCGGCTTGACGCTGCCGCCGTATTGGATCCTCACCTCGGCAGCGGTTTCTTCATCAAACATTTCCTGCAACTGCCGACGGATAAAGGCATGGACTTCTTGTGCCTGCTCGGGTGTCGCGGTCTTGCCAGTGCCAATCGCCCACACCGGTTCATAAGCCAAGATGATTTTTTTCATTTCTTCCACCGACATCCCCTGCAACCCACCCACGCATTGCGTCTTGATCACAACAAAAGTTTTTCCAGCTTCCCGTTCCGCCAAGGTCTCACCGATACAGACAATGGGGATCAGCCCATGCTTCAAAGCACTTTTCAATCTTTTATTGACGGTCACGTCAGTTTCCTGAAAATATTGACGGCGTTCCGAGTGCCCGATGATGACATATTGGACGTCGAGTGACTTTAGCATCGGTGCAGAGACTTCACCGGTATAAGCCCCACTGTCTTCCCAAAATAAATTTTGCGCACCCAGGCCAATGTTGCTTTCCAACAAAACATCTTTGACGTCGGCCAAGGCCGTAAACGGCGGACAAACAACAATGTCGACTTCCTGAATATCCGCGATCGCGCGTTTGAGTTGATTGACAAATTCGATCGCCTCAATCTGGGTCTTGTTCATTTTCCAATTGCCGGCAATGATGATCTTTCTCATCATCGCACCGCGACTTTTTCTTGCTTGTCATTGAGGGCCACAACACCAGGGAGCTGTTTGCCTTCCAATAACTCCAGTGAGGCCCCGCCACCGGTCGAGATGTGCGTCATTTTATCGGCGACACCAAATTTGCTGACCGCGGCCGCGGAATCACCGCCGCCAACGATGGTGGTCACCCCTTTGAGACCGGCCAAATACTCGGCAATCTCTTGCGTGCCCTTAGAATAAGCCTCCACCTCAAAAACACCAACGGGGCCGTTCCAGACAACGGTCTTGGCCTTGGAGAGGATTTCCTTAAATTGTTGGCGGGTCTTGGGGCCGATGTCAATCCCTTGCCAACCATCCGGAATTTTATCAGAAATCTTTGCATGGGCCGGCTTGCCAAAATCATCGACGATGACAAAATCATGGGAAATGACAATTTGAACGTGCGCGGCCTTGGCCTTGGCCAAAATGCTTTTTGCAAAATCGATTTTATCCGCTTCCAATAAGGACTGACCGATCGAAATGCCCTGGGCTTTAAGAAAAGTATACGCCATCCCGCCGCCAATCAGAATGCTATCGGCCTTGGTGAGTAAGTTCTCAATCAACATGATCTTATCGGAAACCTTGGCACCCCCTAAAATCACCACGAGCGGCTTGGCCGGATGAGAAACCACCTGCCCCAAATAGTTCAATTCCTTTTCCATGAGAAAACCAGCCACCGAAGGCAGATATTTGGTGATCCCTTCCGTCGAGGCATGGGCGCGATGGGCCGAACCAAACGCGTCATTGACATAAATGTCGGCTAACGACGCCAATGCCTTAGCGAATTCCGGATCGTTGTCTGTTTCTTCTTTATGAAAGCGCAAATTTTCCAGCAGGACAATTCGAGGAGAACCGGTCGCAATGGCTTTTTTAATGGCCTCCCCAACACAATCTTTTAAGGACGAAACATTTTCTTTCAGCAGGGATTCCAATCTCTGTGCTGCCGGAAACAATCGCATCTCTTCGACAACTTTGCCCTTAGGACGGCCCAGATGACTCATGAGAATCACCTTCTTTGCCCCCTGAGCAAGGGCATATTTGATGGTCGGTATCGCGGCTTGGATGCGGCGGTCGTCGGTGATGCCTTGCTTTTCATCGAGGGGAACGTTGAAATCAACCCGGATGATGACCTTTTTGCCTTTGAGCGCGATATCTTTAATCGATTTTTTGTTCATAATTGGTATGTATTATATCCAACTTTATCTCATTGTCAACGCGCGCTCAATCTGTTTTTAAGAATGACCTCTTCAAAGCATCTCCCTTAAATTCTTCAAAACTTCCAGTACCGGGAGGATTTCAATTTTGCCGTCATACATCCGCCGATGTCCTCCATAAACAAAATACGCCTTGGCCATAGGATAATCGGTCAAAAATGATTTCAAGCCTCCAAGCATGGCGGCGTTAACCCGGGCTGTTTTGGTTATTTCAAAAGCCAATATCCCCTTAGCTCCATAAAGCACAAAGTCCACTTCCCGGCCGTTTGAAGTGCGCCAGAAGTGGATCTTATAACCAAGGTCCAAAGCGCTGTTATGCGCCATCAATTCCTGGAAAAAAATCGTTTCTAAAGCAATCCCGTCAGCCTCTGCCGGGGCATCCAAAGGTCCCATCGGTCTCAGCGTCCGGTAGACGCCGACATCAAAGAAGTAAAATTTGAAATGCGACACCAGGCGTCTTTTAGTTTTTTTGGAAAAAACAGGAATCCGATGAGCAATCATCAAATCTTCAAGGATAGAAAAATAATTCTCGACCACTTTCCTTTCTACCGAACATTCCCTGGCCACCGAGGAAATATTGAGGACTGATCCTTGAGAAAAACTCGCTGCTTCCAAGAACCGCGTGAATGCGGACAGATTTCGCGTCAATCCTTCCTGACGAATTTCTTCCTCAAGATAAGTTTTGACATAAGCTTCAAGATATTTATGCGGTTCGGATTGAGTATAAACGCTCGGCAAATGACCATATTTAAGAGAATGTTCCAAACGAAAATCATTCCCTAATTCGGCAACCGACAAAGGATGCATGGATAAATTCAATGCCCGGCCGGCCAGCAGGTTCGGCCCCTTCTTCTTTAATTTCCGTGGGCTGGAACCGGTCAGAATAAATTTGTATTTCTGCTTCTCAATCAAACGGTGGATTTCATGGAGAAGATCGGGAACGCGCTGAACCTCATCGATGATGATCCAATCCTTAAAACCTTGCGGGATAAAATTTGACAATCGCTGCGGATTGGCCAGTAGGTCATTAAAGATTTCCGCCTCCAGCAAATCGATATAAACGGATTTCGGGAAGGCCGTTTTAACCCAGGTCGTTTTTCCCGTTCCTCGGGGGCCGAATAGAAAAAAACTTTTGTTCTTAGGAGGCTGTATTAATCTGGAATACATGATTCCATTTTACATAGAATTATGGAGTTTTCAAGAAAAATCTCCGCTTATGTCCGCTTAAGACCTGTCCCTCAGAATAAGATTCCCTAAAGCCAGCACCCATCCCATCATCAACCACAACAAATTCCCTAATTGGATTGTGTAAAAATCCGTATCGACAAAACTTTGAAAAAAGAGCCCGGTTAATCCAGCCAAACCTCCGGTTAAAACCGCGCGATAAAACGGGTCTTCCGTCATAGCAATCGCCCGGCCAGCCCCCCAATAAAGGGCGGTCATGATCCAAATAAAAATTCCCAGCCCCAGCAAGCCGATTTCCGCCGCCATCTGCAGATAACAATTGTGGGCGTACCCTCCCCAATTGATTTTGTATTTTGGCGCTACCTTCGCGTAAGTATTCAAACCCGTGCCCAGCACTGGATAATCCTTGATGATATTGATGGCTTCCTGCCAAAACATCCGTCGGCCCATACCGCTGAAACTTTTCAATTCTTGAACAACCAACAACAAAGACTCTTTCTCAGGGGCGCTCGTGGACGACACTCGTACGTTATCCGATATCAATGACACATTTCGCTTGCTGACCAATTTCGGCCCAAAAACAAAAGCAAATAGCAGAACAAAAACAATGGGAACATAAAAAACCCTTCGATACTGCCAGGACAAATAAAGACACCCTAAAAAGACCCCAACCCAGGCCCCGCGGGAAAAGGTATATCCCAAACAAAATACGGCTAAAATCAAAATGCCCAAAATCGCGAGCATAACGGGAATTCGCTCTAAATCAAAACACTTGTCCAAACAACCACTTTTGGGCTTCGATTCCAAAGACTTTTCAAAAGACCCGAGTAAAAGAGCGAGCAGCATCAACACCACCATAATCAGATATCCCCCGTAGTCATTGGCCTGATCAAAACTGGAAATGATCCGGCCGTCGGCTCCGGCCAGATGCCCTCTGATAAAACCTCGTCCAACGACCATTTGACAAACACCGCTAACATTGACCACGATCGATGACAACAAAAACAATCCAATCGCTTTCTGAAAATGACAGCGCTTGTTCATTGTTTCAATGACGCCAAAATAAATGTAGACCGCCTGCAATAATTTTCCAAAGAATCCACTCCAACTCTGGTGGGGATATTGACTAAAAATGACCGATAAAAAACAAATCAAAACAAAAAAACCCATCGGACGGCGCAAAGGATTGGCTTGTGGAATATGAGAAGTCAGATAAATTTTAATTTTCGCAAAGAGGCTTAATGGTGTCTTGCTATTTTGAATGGTTTGGTAGGCGAGGATCCCGCGCTTGATGTAATACGGAAGGATCACAAAAGCCGTCAGCGACTCAACCCAGGCCGGGCCAATGGGCAAAAAAAACATCATGCCGTACAAAGCGAAACGGATCACTTGATCACATAAAGCCATCGATTTTATCCCGTTGGGTCAATCAAAAACTATTAAAATTTTTTCGATACCAGCGAATCGTCTTTTTCAAACCGTCTTCCAAACCAACCTTGGCCTTGAATCCAAATTCCCGATAAGCCCTGCTCGTATCCAAACATCGCCGCGGCTGACCGTCGGGTTTGCTCTTATCCCAAACAATCTTACCATTGAAACCTGTTAACCGTACGATCAGTTGCGCCAGATCGCGGATAGAGATCTCGAAACCAGCACCGATATTAACCGGATCAGATTTGTCATAACGCTCGGCGGCCAAGATGATTCCTCTCGCGGCATCCTCGACATACAGAAATTCCCGCGTGGGCTTCCCCGTTCCCCAGACCGTAATCGTGTCCTCATTCCTTTTCATCGCCTCACTGCATTTGCGTATGAGTGCTGGAATCACATGCGACGTTGTTAAAAAAAAATTATCGCCGGGACCGTAGAGATTGACCGGCAAAAGATAAATGGCATTCATTCCATATTGCTGACGATACGCCTGTGATTGAACGAGCAGCATTTTTTTAGCCAAACCATAAGGTGCATTGGTTTCTTCCGGATAGCCGTTCCATAAATCCTCTTCTTTAAACGGTACTTTGGTGAATTTGGGGTAGGCACAGATCGTTCCAATTGCGACAAATTTCCGAATACCAATCTTTCGCGCCCCCTCGATCAGATGGGCCCCCATCATCAAATTTTCGTAAAAAAACTTTCCTGGATTGGCTTGGTTCGCGCCAATGCCACCAACCACCGCGGCAAGATGAATCACCATGTCCGGCTGAAATTTTTGATACAAACTCTTAACGGCGGCTTCTTTGCATAAATCAAATTCCTTGCTGCGGGGAACAAAAATATGCCGCGCACCGCGCAGACACAGCTGTTCAACAACCCGACGACCTAAAAAGCCTGCCCCACCGGTGATAAGAACCCTTTTGTCATTCCAAAATTTGAATTTCAACGTGAAATCCTCATTTTACTCCCATGCAATTCCTGATCCACCAGCTGCAAATCAGCGTCCACCATCATGCGGACAAGTTGTTGAAAATTCACATTGGGTTTCCACTTGAGTTTTTTCCGAGCCTTCGTACTGTCACCAAGAAGAGTATCCACTTCCGTCGGCCGAAAATAGCGTGGATCAATCTCAACATATTTCTTCCAATCCAAACCCACACAACCAAATGCCTCAACAAGAAATTCTTTAACGGAATGGTTCTCTCCCGTCGCGATGACATAATCATCGGCCTTTTTTTGCTGCAACATCAACCACATCGCCTCGACATAGTCGCCGGCAAAACCCCAGTCGCGTTTAGCCTCAAGGTTTCCTAAAAATAATTTGTCCTGCAACCCATGTTTGATACGGGCCAAACCACGGGTGATCTTGCGGGTCACAAATGTTTCTCCCCGACGGGGCGATTCGTGGTTAAAAAGGATCCCGTTGCAGGCAAAGATGTTATAAGCCTCGCGGTAATTCACCGTCATCCAATAAGCGTAGACCTTGGCCGCGGCGTAAGGACTGCGAGGATAGAATGGCGTTGTCTCTTTCTGCGGGGTTTCTCTGACCAGACCAAACATCTCCGAACTCGACGCCTGATAAAATTTGATTGGGATGCCCGCGTCGCGCACCGCCTCGAGCAAACGGATTGTACCAACGGCAACCGACTCGGCCGTATATTCCGGAATTTCAAAACTGACTTTAACGTGACTCTGCGCCCCCAAATTATAAATTTCATCAGGACGGACCGTTTTGACAATCCGATTCAATGAGCTCGCGTCATTGAGATCTCCATAAACCAACCGCAAACGGATGTCCTTTTCATGAGGATCTTGGTAAAGATGCTCAATCCGCTCGGTATTAAAACTGCTCGACCGTCGGATCAACCCATAAACATCGTATCCCTTCTTCAATAAAAACTCAGCCAGATAAGAACCATCTTGCCCGGTGATCCCGGTAATCAAGGCCTTTTTTCTTTTTGACATGACTAATACGCCCCCTTCCCTCTTAACACCACCGGAATTGTTTGCCATAAAATCTGCATATCCAGCCAAAACGACCAATTGTTGATGTACCAGATGTCCCATCTAACCAGACGGAAAAATGAAATGTCGCTCCTGCCCCTGATCTGCCACAAACCCGTGATCCCAGGTCGGACTTCAAGACGTTTCAGTTGCCGCAAGTCTTCTTTTTCAATCTGATCGATAGGGAAAGGACGCGGGCCAACCAGGCTCATGTCTCCGACGAGCACATTAAAAAACTGCGGTAATTCATCCAAGCTGTATCTTCTTAAAAACTTCCCCGCCTTAGTCACTCGCGGGTCTGATTTGATTTTAAAAATAGGACCATCGACCTCGTTTTGCTCACGCAATGCCGCTAAGTGTTCATCGGCATTGATCTGCATGCTGCGAAATTTGATCATAGCAAACTTCTTTC
Organism: Candidatus Omnitrophota bacterium; assembly: GCA_023247795.1. Classification (GTDB taxonomy): domain Bacteria; phylum Omnitrophota; class Gorgyraeia; order Zapsychrales; family JANLHA01; genus JAHFFS01. Next base: position 45,170 of record JAHFFT010000007.1, on the reverse strand, counting down.
CCTGGCGCCCATATCTTTTAGAAAAATAAAAAATCGGGCCAGGGCTGTCCATCTTGACCAACAAAGCCAGAAAGACAAACATCGGAGAGAAAAGGATTAAAAAAAGCATGGAAAAAAACACGTCAAACAATCGTTTTCCCACCGACTTAAAGGACAGCGTTTCTACACGGCAATATTCAAGGACCGGGATAAAACCGATATTATACTTCACAAACTCACCCGATAAGAGATCAAACCCTTGAGGGATGACGCGCACCGACGCGCGCAGATCTCTCGCCTGTTCAAGCAGATTGAGAAAGACCTCACTGTTCGGATGGATGGTGATAAAAATCTCGCTGATGAATTCTTTGCGCATAATCTCGACGAAATCAGACAATTTTCCCAACACTGGATATCCGGCGGTTGGATCAGCGGACGTCTTAAAATCATCCAGGTATCCCGCGATCCGCAGGCCCATCCTCGGACGCTTCCTAATCTCCTCGGCCAAGGCCTGCCCCACCTTGCCGGCCCCGACGATCAGCACATTGAAATTGTTATAGCCGCGCGCGACCAAATATTCGACAAAGGGACGCTTAAAAATCCGCCACAAGGATAAAAAGACGAAATTGATAACCGCTCCGAAGATGATCACGCTGCGCGGGAAGCCTTCAATCTTAAAAATGTAGATCGCGATGACGGTCACGAGACTGGCCAGCGTCACCGACTTTAAAACATCAAAAATTTCATGGGTTTCCAACCGCCCCCGATGAGTGTGATAAAGCCCGTGCAAACTGTTGAAGAACAAAATAGCCAAAAGCCATAAGGCAAACACAACTTGAAAAGGGTTCCGATGACCTAAAAATAAAACTCCAAAATTCGGCGCAAAGGGAAGCTTATGCTGGCAGATCCAACAAGTGACGTAGATCGCAGCGCAGACGGCAAAGATATCGATCAAACAATAGAGACAGCGGATTGAAAATCGGCGGAATCGATTTACCATATTCAGGAAGAACGGGACAGTTGATTGGTTATTAGGTAGTAAAAAAATTTCGTGTTCGTCACCAAATACCGCCGCCAAAGGCGCTTTGGTTCACAGCAAAGTCGAAACAGCCATTCCATTCCGTTCTGCCGTATCCAAGCCGGGGCTTGCGGTTTGGTTCCGGCGATAAAATCAAAAGCAGCGCCAACGCCGATCATCACCGGCACATCCAATCGCGGCCGATGAAGGTGCATCCAATAATCTTGTTTAGGGGCGCCTAAGCCAATCCACAAAATGTCGGGCCGGCAGGCATTGATGGATTGAATGACCTCTTGACTTTCAACCGCCCCTTTCTCGCGAAAAGGCGGGGCATAAACACCGACGATATTCAGATCAGCAAAACGTTTCTTCAAATTGTCCGCCAAGAGCTGATTGGTCTGTGGAGTTGTCCCGTAAAAATAATGCCGAAGACCCTTCTTTTGTCCTTCTTCACAAATCTTTAGCAGCAAATCCGGGCCATAAGTTCTTTCGATGTCCCGATAGCCACGCCATTTTCCTAACCAAACCAGCGGCATACCGTCGGGGGTCGCCATCCCCGCTTCATTGACGATCTTACAATATTGCGGATCTTGCTGGCTGTCTTCGACAATGGGCGACAAAGGCAAAACACAAACATAGGTCTTTGTCCTCGAATCCACCCAGCTCGCTATCTGCTGCCAAGCCAAATCAAGGTTGGTGACGCTGACCTTAACCCCTAGGACGTTAAAAGTATTCATCTGCGTGTAAAAATCGTTTAACGCTATAAGTTAACACAGGCGAAAAAGATTGAAAAGATATTTCGCAAATGGTCTCAACTAAACCGATGGTTTGACCGAATCATTGATCAGCCAGAATTTTAAAATAGTGAAAATGGCTTTCATCCCATCCTTCCAGGTGATCTTTTTGCCTTCTTCATAGGTTCGGCCATTATAGCTGATCCCAACCTCAAAAATCCGGCATCGTCGACGAGAAATCTTGGCGGTGATCTCGGGTTCAAAACCAAAACTCTTTGATCGCAAAGGAATGGATTTGAGGAGCTCGGAACGAAAAGCCTTGCACCCCGTTTCCATATCGGTCAAATTCAAGTTGGTGAACATATTGCTCAAGAGTGTCAAAAATTTATTCCCCACGTAGTGCCAAAAAAATAAGACCCGTTTGGCATCGCTACCGACGAAACGGGATCCGTAAACACAGTCGGCACGACCAGCAATGATCGGTTCCAAGGCCAAAGGATAATTGGCAGGATCGTATTCTAAATCCGCGTCTTGAATGATGCAGATATCGCCGCTCATGGCCTGAATGGCGGTCTGCAAAGCAGCCCCCTTGCCTTGATTCCGCTCATGGGAAATCGCGATAATTTGATCCGGAAAATTCTTAACAAGTTCCCGAATGCTTTCGCCGGTCCCATCGCTGGAATGATCATCGACGATCACCAGCTCCTTTTGCCGCACCCCAGGGACCTCGGCACCCAACACCTTGACAACAATTTTTTCAATGGTCTGCCGTTCGTTATAGACGGGCATTAAGATGCTTAATTTCATCTTACCTCCTGACTTCTCACCTCGCAGGTGCACCTGCGAGGTGAGAATGGTTAAATAGCTACCAATTCAGCATACAATCTTGTATATGCTGAAACCATTTGCTCTAAAGAAAACTGCTGCTGGGCCACTTGAAAAGCATTAGCCGTTAACTCCTGCGCCAGGTGCCAATCCTTGATGATCCGCTCAACAGCATCAGCGATGGCTGTAGGATTTTGCGGAGTAACAAGCAAACCTGATTTTTCGTGTTCCAGAACTTCGCGGTTAGGTTCGATGTCCGACGCTACAATCGGCACCTGGGCTACCATCGCCTCTAGAAGAACATTCGCAATCCCCTCCCAAAGGCTGGCCAGAACAAAAACATCCGTGACCGCTAAAATTTTTGGAACATCCTGACGCACACCCAACAAAAGCACCGATGATTCCAATTGATCCTTTTTGATTTTTTTCTCGACGGCCTTCATACTCTCTTCGGCCTTACCAACAATTAAAAGACAAACAGCTTGTTTGCGTTCTTTAACCAAAATCCTTACTGCTTCCAAAAGGTATGGATACCCCTTTTGTCGCGTGATCCGACCGATTGCTGCGATCACAACCTGCCCCTCAGGGATCCCAAGTTCTTGTTTGAACGACTCATGATTGACCTCAATACTTTTTTGATTAAAATTTCTGCCATTTCGTATCACTTTGATCTTACTCTCTGGCAATCGATAATTTTTGATGCCCATCCTCTGACCCGACTTAGAATTAGCGACGACAACGTCAGAAAATAAGTTTAAGGCAATGGTATCCATCAAACAAAAAATGTCCAGCCAAGAAAATGGGTTGGCATTTCGCAGCGAACCGATCACCGGACCTTGGCCGGACATACGGACGGCCAACCCACCCAAAAAATTACCGATCGGAAGCATGGTTTGAATACACGCGAATTGCCGCGTCTTTAATATCCGCAATAATTTGGGCAGCGCTGCCCACTTGTAATTGGCCTTGGTTGCCAAGACAATCACTTCAACACCAGTATCCTTCAATTCGCTGAGATATCCGTTCTCATAAAAAAAAAGAATGACCGTCACCTGAAACTGATTTTTATCCAAACCCTGGCAAAGCTCGACGATCTGGCGTTCCGCGCCTCCAAACCCAAGATCCCGTAGGATAAATAGCAGTTTCTCACGATGGTCCATTTAGGAAGCCCGTTTTTCCCTGATCAAATTTTCATAGAGCGTGAAATATCGTTGGGCGATCTGATCCCAATCATATTCACGGCTTTTTCTAACGGCATTGACCGAACATTGTTGATGAAGACTTTTATCCGACAGCAAACGATGGACGCGTTCGGCCATCTGCTGACAATCGTTGGGCTCGACCTTAAAACCCTGCACTCCATCGTCGAGCAAATCCTTCACCCCCAAGGCATGGGTTGTCACAACGGGAAGTCCGGCGGCCATGGCCTCGATAACGACAATCCCAAAAGTTTCAATCAACGTCGGAAAGACAAACACATCAGCCGCTTGATAAATCGCAATGAGTTCTTGCGATGGATACTCTGCTGCCACACTCCCCAAACCGACATTTTCTTTCGTGATCAGATATCGATCGACCCCGCAATGCTTCGCCTGCTTTAAGATATCTTCGCTGCCCTCACCAACAATCAGCCATAAAAAATCATCACGAAGGTCTTTCAAGCCACGGATGATTTCTGGAATCTGATCAAAGCCTTTTTTCGGATGATTCCGTCCTACTGTGAGGATCAGTTTGCGTTCCGAAGGGACCCCTAACCGTTTTCTCGTCTCTTCGACATTGGAACCAAAAGAAAACCGACGAGCATCGACCCCATTGGGAATCATAACGATTTTCTCCTGCGGAATGTTCAATTCGAGATAACTGTCTCTCATCGTCGGTGAAATCGCAACCGACCTGTCAAACTTAACATATTGCGAACGGACCCTTTGATCAACATCTCGGTTCCGTCGAGCGCCGTAAGCAGTTTCCTCATGGACCTGGATATCCTCACCCGAACAGCGTAAGACGCAAGGAATGTTTTTTCGGTTGAAATGATCAACTACGGCCGCGCCAAAAGGATAACCAATGGTCACCTGCCAGACGTCAAACCGATACCTTTTCTGCAGTTGATCCACTTGGAAGCAGAGATATCTCTGTCCCCATTCGAATTGATTTTTTAACAGAAAAATTGTCCCCCGCCAAAGACCCGATAAAATATATGAATCCGATGAGAAATTGCGATATTCCGCCGGGGCAATGACCTGCACCTGCTGGCCAGCCTGTGAATGCCGCAGCGCTATATTATGAACGCAGATCTGTGCCCCACCGACACGGGGAAGATAACTTGAAATGAGGTGAGCAATCTTCATCAATCGTTTCTAACAGATTAACCGCTGGCTAAGAGCACTGCACGGACACCCCCGCGCTGGCTAAGCAAATGAACAGCGTCTTCGTTTTTAATGCCTGAGTAAATCCCTCTGGTTGTCCCGTCGGTGGCGATGATTTCAAAGGGCTGATAACCCAAGTCCCGCCACTTCGTACCATCGTCAGAATTGGAAACCAGATATTTGACGTAATATCCCTTTTGCATCAAGGCCTCGAGCGGTTTTCGCAATGAATGACTTTCATGATATTTGGGAGGATGCGTCTCGAATAAAATCTTTGGTTTCTTTTTCAGCTGATCAAAGACCAGCACAAGTCCATTGAGAACTTCCACTTCCGCCCCCTCGATATCCATGCGGATCAAATCAATCGGCCGCTTGTCCGCTAAAAATGTTTTGACGTCCATGGTCTTCACTTCGATGGTTTCACCACTCATCCCCTGATGTTGCCGCGAGTCTTGCTGAAAGAGCGTGTTCAAATTGGAATAGCGCGAAAGGAATAAACTCTGTGTTCCTACCACATCGGAAATGGCCATCTGGGTGGTTTCGATCCGGTCCGCAAAATGATTGAGGGCAACATTCTTGACGAGAAACTGGTAATTTCCAGGGACCGGCTCAACCGCATAAATCTTTCCCATCGGGCCGACCAGGGTTGCTTCCATGAGAGCATAGTACCCAAGATTGGCCCCGATGTCCCAAACAACCATGCCGGGCTGCAATTCCTCGGACAGGATTTTGGTGTGCTCTTTCTCCCGCGCGCCCCCACGCCCGAGGGTCGTTGAAATGCCCGGGTCATCGAGATTGAGATACATCCGATAACCGTCAAGCTGCCGTAAAAACTGCCGACTGCGGTTAAAACATTTATGCCAATACCATCGTCCGTAGGAGGCAGACAACTTCGTCATCCCCGACAGACCTCTTGTTTTTATTCCATAAATGATTTTATTTAACATTGTCTTCCTTTCTCACCGCCGCGCACAACAATTCATAATATTTCTGATCGATCACATCGGTTCCGGCGACTTGGATCAATTCCCGGGCTGATTGGTCCAATGTCTTCTCGGGGATATTGACGGCCTGCTCAATCTTAGCCGCAAACTCCTGAACGTCCAATGGACTCAAATAACCATTTTTCCCGTCGACAATCCATCGGTCCGTAACACCAATGATGCGGTGCGCCACCACCGGCACGCCACAACAAATACTTTCTAATAACGGCGTTCCCAACCCCTCAATGACGCTGGGGAACACATAAACATTCGCCATCTTCATATATTCATCCGGGTTGGTAATAAACTTTTCCACCACTTCGACTCTACCCACGAGTCCATAACTTTTAATCTTCTCATTGATCTCCCGTCGATAAGCTTGGTCCCTTTTCGCGTTAGGGCCTGCGCATTCAACAGGACCGGCCAACACCAATTTGTACTGTTCTGGCAATTGCTTCAAGACATCGATCAAGAACGATTGATTTTTCAACGGCATCATTTTTGTGACATTGACCAAAACAATGTCCGTTGGCAAAAAGGACGACACCTTTTTGCGCAATACCGCCCTGTTTTCAAAATCCGGAAAAAATCTTTTGCCATCGACCGGATTGGGACGCGTCCAGATCTCATTCCTGAGGCCCAATTCGCGGCATCTCGATTCCAATTTTTTTGAGATGCAAATGATTCGAGTTGTTGGGTGGTAGTCTCCTTGTGATCGCCCCACCCTTTTCATAATCAAAGGTTGATACGGTCTGGGGTCTTCATCATAAGTCACCTCGACGACCAACGGCTTTTTGATCCGGTTGCAAAACGTGATGGCGGCCGAAACAACCGCGTTGTTTCCAAAGACATGAACGACATCATATTGATAGTGATTTTGAGAAAGGTATCGCCAAGTCAACAGCATCTCTGAAACATAATTGATTCTTAAAGCCAATTTGTTCATCCCTGTCCTGCTATCCCATCGCTGGAGACTCACCTGCGACAGGCATTTTCCGGCAATGCGCTGGACCGAAACTCCCTCATATTCATAAGCGACACTGTTATTATGCACAATCGAGCTGGCCACGACCTGGAATTGAAGGCCGTATTTTTTTGCTAAACGCTGATAGGTCCGATGGGCCCTTAGGCCCGAACCGGAATATTCCGGCGGATATTTGCTGCTGACGACCAATACTTTCAACATGAACACATCCCCATAACAGCCTTTCTAAAACATCTCCCCAGAAATCAACTCTGCTGCGGCCTTACCCGTTCGATAAAACGCTGACAAAATTCTTCTTGCCCAGCTTCGGAAAAAAAATCTTTATATTTTCCCTGCGCTTTCTTAGCAATGGATTTCATTTTGTCCGGAGAGGACAAAAGATCGTTGATCGTCTGTTCAAAGTCAGAAAAATCCCATCGGAAAGGGACATAGGTTTCATTCTCGATGAACAAATCCGGCCAGGTTTCGCAATGACTCATGTCCGGTTTCAAAAGCAGGCCGCCGGCCTGAATGATCTCAAAATCCCGAAAACAAATCTCGCCCGCCCCAAATGGGCTGACACCGATCTTGGTTTTGCGCAATTCGCTCAAGTATTTCCGACGTGAGACCGGCCCCGTAGCGACACCGCGTCTTGCCAAGGCACGCTTGGTCTCAATCCGTTGGAAACCCAAGGCCTTGTTGTTATAGCGGTCACTGCCGCGAAAACCAATGTCGACATTGCGCTCTTCCCACGGTAAAAAAACCATATCCGATTTGAAAAAACAATTTCCCTTCAACCACAGCGGCAAACAATGAGCAAACGAAGTCAGCAGTCCAAAGCGATAATACGGTGCTAAGGCCAGATTCCATGACACGTCAAGTTTCTGTAGGTAACTCGTATCCATGGGCTGACAACGGAAGGCTTCTTCCGACGGTAAATTGAAGTGATTTTTATAGTATTCACAATAAATTCTAGCACCGTAATATTCTTTCAGATACAGCGTACGGTCTTTGAGCAGCTGCTTTTTAAAATATTTATCCACATAGGGCAGGACTTGAAATTGGGTCGCCCCGGTGCTGTCAGTGACATCAAGCCAAATGATCCAAGGATTGCGCTTTCGCAAATGATCAAGCTGTTCCAAAGCCTGAGCAGCATGATTCGCCCACAGCGGTGTAAAAAAACGGTTATCAATGAGCAAGATATCGGCCTTTAAAAAAGAATCATTGATCTTTGAAAACAAATCAATATCGCATCCCTCTGCCTT
>JAHFFT010000007.1:0-36936 GCA_023247795.1 Candidatus Omnitrophota bacterium | reverse complement strand
GCCTTTATCACTGTCGACGTGTTATCATATAATCATCAACCACCAGTACGTCCAAGGCAGAATTCAGATACACTTCAATGGCTTCTTCGGCCGTACACACAATCGGAAAACCGTGCAAATTGAATGATGTATTCAAAACAGCAGGGATACCTGTTTTTTGAAAAAATCCCTCGATGATGTCGTAAAAATCTGGATAGGTTTCCCGGCTCACCAACTGAGCCCTGGCGCTTTTGTCCATCTGTTGCGTTCCGGCAATCATTTGATCAAACTTCTCCGGTTTGGTTTGAAATGTAAACATCATATACGGCGAATATGCTTCTCGCACCGATAGAGGAATATCGATCACCAATTCCGCTTTATCCTGTAACACCGCCGGTGCAAAAGGCATCCAGAAATCACGTTTTTTTATGGCCGCATTAATTTTGTTAATGACCCGGACATCATCCGGGGCAGCGAGGATGGACCGATTTCCCAAAGCCCGTACCCCAAACTCCATGGGGCCAGAGCAACGGGCCACAATCTTGCCAGCCACCAGCAAATCGACGATTTTCGCATTGATTTGACTCATTTTCTCGACGCAAATCTTGTCCTGGTATTTCCGCTGAATCATATCATCACAGTTCGGTTGCGGCCCCACGCAGAAATTCAGGAATTTCACGTCGGGATTGGCCTTTTGACGCAATTTTTCGTAACCCAAATAAGCAGCGCCGAAGGCATTGGTTTCATCACCGCAGGAAGGAAAGCAATTCACCGATTTCACTTCAGGCAGTTCCGAAATCAATTGATTAGCCTTCACATTCATAAAAAATCCACCGGACAACAAGACACGTTGAATACCGGTTTGTTGGATTCCTTCCCGAATCCATCGCACCACCACTTCTTCCGCCAACATCTGTAAACCCGCCGCCAGGGTATCAAAACGCACGTTCAACACCGAGCGAAAAATTTCTTCAATCAATTGATGCTTTTGCGGTCCACCGGAATTGTCAACTGAAGGATATTTCGACGTATTAGTGAATACGAGGGGATTCTTTTCATCCAGACCGATAAATCGATAAAGGGAATCTCTGACTTTCTCAGCGTACTTACGCTGCGCATAGGGTGCCAATCCCATCAGTTTGTACTCGTGTTCATGAGGGAGAAAACCTGAAATATAAGTCAGATGGGCGTAGAGGCAAGCAGGAGAAAAGGAATTGGATTCGGCAATCAATTGGAGTTGATTGTTGTGACCGATGAAAACAGCACTGGTGCGACCATCCCCCCCACCATCGAGAGTGAAGATCAAATGCTTCTCTCCTTTGTTTCTTGCTAATCCATAGTAAGCGGCGGCCGCATGACAAGTGTGATGGTCAAAGCAATGCACTTTCTCCAATAAATCATTGGCTTTGAGATGATCCTGAAGTCCTAATCCATTGCCAGTTGATTTGGTTAAGCAATCAATTTTATTCACATACCGTCGTACTAGTGCCGTTAACGGATTTTTTCGGCCATTAAACCATTTTTGCTTAATCAAATCGTAGCGATGCTGAAACTTGTGCAACTCACTTTCTCGATCCTTAGGGATTTTGCCTGATGTACTGGCAACGGCCACCATCGATAAATCATCGGCGCTGAGCTTTTCTGCCTCAAGGCAAGCTTTGACAGCCAAAGTCGGAAATCCTGGTTGATTTTTTATTCTGGAAAGACGTTCTTCCTGAATACCAAAGATGACTTCATTGTTCTTCAGCAATACCGCTGAGGCATTAAAACCCGTGTTGATCCCGAGGATATGCATGAGACACGCTAAACCTTTCTCTAAAAATCATTTTCTTATTAAAAATTTTCTTCTTAAAAATTTCTTAACGATTTTAAAAAAATGTGATGAAAAATAATCACTCACCGGGACATAGCGCTGACACCCCTGACAGGTCTTAGGAACAACCCCCTTATGCCACTGACTGCGCAATTCTTTCAATTCTTTACCATTCCATATCTCCTCGAGCGACTGCTCATAAATGTTTCCTATCTTCATATCTGCGTTCAAATCCCGACAGACACAATTGTTCACTGTTCCATCAAAAAGGACATTCACCCGTCGATACAACTCGGAACACGGCTCTTTGGTCTGATCCAGTTTGTTTTCATAGAGTTGATTTCCGGCAGGCAGGTCCTTTGCGTCAATCAGTCCACCCCAGGAATCATACTCATCATCCAAATGGATGATATTTTTCTTATCAAAAAGGGCCGCGACACGCTGATAATCCACGGAATCCAAGACCTCCTGAAAGGGCTTGGGGATCCTTAAAAACAACATAACGTTAAGCGGTTTTGTTGCTGATGGATTGGCCGTCATGAGCGTAATGATATTCTCAATCATCTGCTCATATTTAGGAGATCGATAAATTTTAACATACGTCTCTTTATCCTTAATGCAGGTCGAGATCCTCATGCTCGTTAATCCGCTTTCTAAGAATTCCTGAACATCGAAATGATCAAACGCAATCATGTTCGTATAAAACCATATCTCATTGATCTCGGGTTTACTGCGCGCATAACGAATCTTTTCGATGAGGTTGCGGTCAACCAAGGGATCCCCAACGGTCGGTGTCATATTGAGGTCACCACCGCCAATGGTGCAATATTGATCAATCGCCCGTTTGAAAACAGACATCTCCATAATGCCCTTTTCTCGGGTCTGAAAACGGTAAGCGCAAAAGGTGCAATTGGCATTGCAGGCATTGGAAATCTCTAGGCCAAAACTGATCGGCATATGATTGGTAATGACTCCCGCGATGCGGCTTTTAATATTCTTCGTGACCTTCTCCCAGATCGTCTTATGCTCTGTTTTTGTTTTCAAATACATAACGCTTTCCTCCTCCATGGCGAACCAAAGAATTTTTATATGTCGGCTTCATTGCGAAACCGCAAGGTATTCTTTGAAATTCAAATAATTCTTAACCAGATAAGAAAATTGATTCCTATGCAAAAAGGAATCTTTCAAATATTCCTGGTAAGACTTCTGATAGTAATAAGGAGAATTGTTCATAAAATAGCTGAGATATTTTTTTTCCAGGATATTGAGATTGGCCCCCATCACCCGAGAATACAACAGCAGCAAACGCGTTGCTATTGTCCCCCATAATTTGACCGGATGTGGCCCCATACAATACCCATTGAAAACACCGAAGAGGTTGGTCTGGTTAAGGTACTGTTTCTGAAAATTCTGCTGAATCTTTTTCTCCCAGGGCATATCCTGCCAAAAATTCATCAATCGATCGTCCCATAAGGGCAGCCGCCAATCGAAACCAAACCACTCATAGACCCGCTGCCCATTCACCACGAACTTGGCTTGACGTTCCTGCCACTCCCAGGCCTCGTAATATTTCGCAAAATCTGACTGCGACAGCAGGGATTCCGACGAGATTCCCAAAAATCGTAAAATACGTTTGGCCACCAATTCTAAATTTCCTTTTGTCTTCAAATGACGCCAGAGGGAGTAGTGCTTTTCGACGATCGCTCCGACCAATTCCTCCACAGAAGGCATTCTTTCTTCCCTTGTTGCTAAGGGGACATGTCCCCCAGTCAAATAATCCCCACTCTGCCCATTGATGATCACCGCGTCCGCGGGGATCTGCTGTTGCTCACGCAGAAACAAAAGCGCGTAATAATCATTGAGGACCGGAATGCTGGATAACCCGTCGGCAAATTTAAAATAATCTTTACGATCTTCACTTTGATACAGTTTCTGTATATCCTGCCTTTTGTAGATCACCGGTATCCAACGCACATTGAGCTTTCGCGCGACCTTCCTGGCGCGTTCAACTTCAGGATGCCCCGGCTTGCCGTAAGAAAAAGTCACGATATTTTTATAACCCAGATGCAATAGCTGCGTCAAAATCCAACGGCTGTCCAGACCGCCGCTCAAGGGGATCCAGGCCGGCCGGCCAGCCAGAGAATCGATGAGGCCTTGAAAAATCTCCTTATTCAACGCATGATACTCGTCGAACAACGCCTCCCCGTCCTTTTGCTTCACCGCCCGTGGTTGGTAATCATAATAACGCTCAACACGAATTTCCTGGCGGAGTTTATCGACAAATAAAAACTCTCCGGCCATCAACTGTTTGATTTCCGGGACGAGCGTATCCCGACCTGTGACATAACCGGTCATTTCAAATTCCAACAAAGCTTGGCCGTCATAACTGAAAAGCCGCAGTTCCTTTTGTAAGGCCCTTGCCGAATTTGAAATCGTGACCGTTTGGTCCTGGATGGAATAAAAGATGGGAAAAGAACGAACCCGATCGACAACGGCCAACAAGCAATCTGACGAATCAATGACCAAACTGCCGTGCCCTTGCAGACCAGTCAGAATTTCGTTCAAACCTTTGACCCTCAGATGAACCTGCTGGACAAGTTCCTGCTGGGCAGACTGGCTGGCGAATGTTTTTCCTAAAAAACCAAATTGGCCAGAAGCAATGACTCTTCCCTGATCACTTAGCTGTTCTCGCCAGAGCGCTCTTTCTTCAAAAATAATTTTGACATTCATAAATTTATTTCCTTTGAATGAGGAGATCGTCTCAATTGGGTCATCACAGAAATTCATCATCTGAAACAACACCGCTTCATCTTTATGCACCTGCCCTCATACTCCCACCGCAAGCAACCGTGAAAAGATATAATTATAAACTTTTGATTCGGATTCGTATAACCCGGTGTGCGTCTTGACAACGACCTGGAAGCCCATATCTTGCAACATGGTCCTGATGTGCCGATCTTCGATTCTCTCATCATCCATCTCGATTAAGACCGATTTTAACCTCGCGTCTTTTAATGTCTCTCGCGCTCCTTGTAGAATCAAATTTTCTAATCCATCAACGTCGATCTTAATGTGCTGTGGAAAAGGTGGGTTGAACTGCTCAATGAATAGGTCAATAGAAAATGATAAACACCCCTGCGAAAGACCCTGATTCAAACGTTCAATATAGTCCGTTTTGCTGCCAAAATTGTGCAATGAGGAACCCGCGTCCCATAATGAAACATACAACCGGTCCAGCTTGATCGAATCAGAAAAGGCCAAGTTCAATGCCATCACCTTATCCTGCAGCTTGTTTAAAAAAATATTTCGGTTCAGGATAGAATAATTGAGCGTCTCCGGTTCAAAAGCCAAAATGGTCTTGGCCTTGTTGTTGACTCCCGCATAAACAGTGTATAACCCCACATTGGCGCCAATATCATAAAAGACCGAATCTTCGACAAAAGAATCAATCCATTTTAAAGTAGCAGGTTCTTTTCTAAACAAGGTCTGCGCCCGGTCAAAACAATGACTGCTTGGAATCAGAAAGGTATATTGATGCTGTTCATCCCTAACCGTATGCGTCAACTCAATCCCGCAATAAATGTCAATAACCCAGCGCTTTAAAAACGGTATGCGCGAGGTCAACTTGATCACTTGAGCAATACCGTCGGCCGTTAATTTTTCCATCAACCTTATAAACTGGACGAGTCGAACTTTAAGGGCCAGATGGGTTTTTATTGCGTTTAAGCGCGGATAACGTTTGAACCAGGTATTGATTTTTTCAATGGTTCCCATTTTCTCTCCGTTCATCATAGATGCTGCAATTGACACATTTTTCGAAATTCCGATGTCGGCTTATTGTACAACTCCTCAAAACGGCCTTCCTCAATAACGGTTCCTTGCGAAATAACGTAGATCATGTCGCAATTTTTTACCGTTGAAAGTCGGTGGGCGATAATAACGACCGTGAGTGACCCTTTGATTTCAACAATACTTTCTTGAATCAAATTCTCCGAATCCGAATCCAACGCGGAAGTGGCTTCATCAAAAATCATAATCTGCGGATTTTTAAATAATTCTCGGGCGATGGCCAGACGCTGACGTTCGCCAACCGAAAGTTTGATTCCCCGGTCACCAATCATTGTTTCAAATCCGTTTTCCGTTTTTTCAATAAAATTCAAGCAATGGGCCTGTCTCGCAGCCACAACCAGCCTATTATTGACCTCGTCCCCATCTTCGTTCATTTCTTGCCAGAACGAGATATTATTGGCAATGGTGTCGTTGAAAATTGTTGATTCTTGCGTCACATACCCAACAAATTTTCGCAATTCAGCTAAATCAAGATCTTCGTAACTGATGTCATCAAATAAAATTCTTCCGCTGGAAGGTCTGATCAAACCAACCAATAAATCAAAAATCGTTGTCTTTCCCGCACCTGAGTGCCCAACGATGCCAACCATTTTATTTTTAAGGATCTCAATGGAAACGCCTTTTAAGACCGTTTTATTCCCTAATCTCGCGTCGACATTCTGCAACTTGATAGCATCTTTAAATCGTTCCGGTCGCATTTTCCCGTACTGTTCCTGCTCTTGCTGAATTTGTTGAGCCATCGTATTAACCGTTTCCACACCCCCCAGGGTTGAAGAAAATTTCTGCCAAGCAATCTGCAAGCCAAAAATTTTAGAGAAGGCCTTATAAAAAAATATCAACAGCACAAAAATTTCACTCATGGGGCGGCCAAGATAAATAACATGATAAATCACCAAACTGGACATAAAAATGACCGCCAAAGGTTCAGCCAAGGCGACTGAGATATAAGAAAAAGTGGTTGTTTTATAGTCATACCAGCGATGCAATTTGATCTTGTCTTGCAGCATCTTTAAAAGTGGGGGGAAACCCGCGGTTGCTTTCAAATATTTAAAATTGTAGATCATCTGGATGAGCAGCGACTGAATTTGGGCATTCAGTCCAGAAACGTTCAGACTAAAATTCTTTATCCATTGCGACAGCGCTCTCAAAAAATAAAAAAGGACGGAACAAACCAGAACCACCAACAACGTCAATTTCCAATTCATCAAAAACGCGGCGGTGGAATAAACAAGAATATTAAACAGCATGATCAAGACATCGGAATATTTGCTAAAGCCGGCAACCGCGCGGTCGATTTCGGTTGTCACCAAATTATTTAAATTACCGATGGTGGAATCCAAATAAAACGAATATTTCATTCCGCTATATTTGCGACAAAATTCCAAACGCTTCTCTTGAACCAATCCTGTCGTGATACCGGCTGTATAAGCCCCTTGTATAAAAATCAGCAGTCCTTTAATGGAAAAAGCGAACAGCATCAAAGCCAGAATGGACTGGATGGAAAGCCCAAACGAAGTTTTTTTAAAAAACTGATAGATCATGCTTACATAACTGTTGTTCGCGGCGTTGGCATTTTCCAAATTGAGCAATGGTAATAATAAGGAAATCCCGATACCCTCACTGAGCCCGGCAACAAAAATGATCGCGCACAGAATGAACAACCGAGAACCAACATCGGCATAAAAAATCTTAAAGTAACGGATCAACGAAGACAGAAATGGAATTTTCATATGAGAACTCTTTACGTGATATTAATAAATTTGAAACCGAGCATCAACCCGTCCGGTCTTGATATAACCCCTTAAGATCTCTAAAGAATCCACCTCGGGGACATTGTACTCTTTGATCACCGGAACTTCCGGGGCATCGATCTCCTTATTCAAATAAGCAGTGATTCGGTTGAGAACTTGTTCCTTTTTACGAAACACCAGCGCACCCTCATACTGTGCCAGAGGACTATTATCATTTCCCGCGGTATCATAAAACACCACAGGTCGATTGAGCATCAGCGCTAAAACCGGTGGAGCCACAATACCCATGCCCACATGGACATCCCCGGCAACAACAATATCCTTGAGGGACACATCCCTCCCATCAAATAAATGAACAGGCGATGTATTGAAAAACTTCACGTACCCGTCATTCACGGTCCGGGGCTTTAAAACGACCTGAACATCTTTACGATTCAAAGCAAACTCCTTAACCATATTTAAAAAATCGTCGCATTGGGTTTTAGGAAAACGCATGTTATCACTCACTGGAGAATCGTAAAAAACAACGACCGACCGATCTTGTTTCAACCCCAAACTTTGTAAAATTTGAACTTTGGATTTTTTCTCAACACTATTGATGAAGAAACAACCAATCAGATAACAATGATCGTGCAAAGATCTCCTGAATTGGTACTCTTCCATAATCGGCCCCCAAAGAAACAAATCATTCTGTACGGTAAAAATAGGGGAATAAAAATAATGTTGCGCGTTATCTGACCAATGGTACATGAACATACGTATTTCGCAGAGGTTCGCAACAACCGTTTCTACGATATCGTGCCAATTCCCGATACTCCAATGACAAGAAACTTCAGAGAAGGAATACAACTTAAAACTATTACTAGCGCGAACCCAAAAATCCGTCGATGCAAAAAGGAGCCAAGGGGCCGTAAAAAGCGCGTACGGATAAAGAAAAATAGCACAAAAAAAATTGAAATAGATAAACTGCAAGCCCCTACGGTTGGTATTGATTTCATTCCCCACCTCAATGACACGATAACCATTCTCCCGGGCTTGAAAAATCGCCAGTCTTTCCCATTTCTTCCCCTCTTCCCCGGTTGAATAAAATAAAACATCCTCTGGAAAAACAGTTTTATGATCGACCAACAAATCATCACGGAATCCTTTGTTATCAAAACCCCAAGCTAATTTCTTGATCATGGCGGCCTTATGCATCGGCCTTCTTACCAACCGAAGCGTAAAAACTGAAAAAACCTTTTTCCAATACAAAAGACTTCCCAGGACCGCGTATCCAACACTTAAAAAATATGAAGTTTTAAATCGCTGGGCGTCCAAACAGTCCTTGGCGAGTTCGATGTGTGCTTTGAAATGCGGAAAAATGAAAACCACTTGTTCCTGAGCATAGCCCGACAAGAATTTATCGCGCCGCAGCCGGTATTCGAGATCCGATAACAATTGTTTATAATGATTGACCACCTTATTGGTTCGATAAATTTTACACTTTGCTTTAAGAAACCCCATGCTATCCAGTCGCAACCTTTCTAAATATGAACTCTGACAGACCATCTCTTTCTGGATACGATACCATTGGCCATAATGGCAACCAATATCATCCTTTTCAAAATTGATGTGCTTTCGCAAAAAATTGGGCATTTTCTCCAAGCGGTCCCCGTAGATTGTCACAACCCTCTTGTGCAGGAATCCCCATAAGGCATATAAGAAAATAAGAGATTTGTGTTCAACGATGGCGCAGAACTTCATCGCAAGGCTTCCTTTTTCAAAAAATATTCCAAGATGTTTTCTCTCAAGACCTGATCCATTGGAATTTGCTTTTTCATCATCTGCCCAGGCCCCTGAGTGAGAATGCAACTCAATTGTGTGTCGGTATTCTTCTTGTCCCTTGATAAAGCGTCTAAATAGGAATCCATTTCCCTCACCGAAAAATGGTAAACCGGTATATTTTTTTCTAAATGAGCGCGCATCTGATCAAAGACGTCTGGTTTTAATAATCCTCTCTTAACCGATATGAAATTGGCCAAATCCATCCCTAACGTTACAGCTTGGCCGTGAGGGACCAGATAATCTGAAATCGATTCAATCGCGTGGCCAAAGGTGTGTCCATAGTTGAAGAGATTCCGCTCCCCCCGATCAAACTCATCGATCTCAATCACGCGCTTTTTGATCTCCAAACTTCTTAAAATATACTTCTCGAGTCGGCTGCGATCCGAGAAAAAGTGTTCATATTCCTCCATCATTCCGGCGACCCGCTTCTCGCCCGCCACAAAGTAAAAATGCAGAATTTCCCCAATCCCTGACTTAATGTCTTCTTTTGATAGCGTCTTCAGAAAATCCAAATCAATCAAAATTTGACTGGGAGGATAAAAATTTCCAATCAGGTTCTTATAATTCGCGACGTTGATCGACGTCTTGCCGCCAATACAGCTGTCTGTTTGGGCCAAAAGTGTTGTCGGGATGAAGACCCATTCGATACCACGAAATAGCACCGAGGAGCAAAAGGACGTGACATCCTGAACAATGCCTCCCCCACAGGCGATGAGCTTTGTGTTTTTCCGAACCTTACAATCAAGCAAACGGAGAATCAATCCACGACAAAAATCAAAGGACTTGTTTTGCTCCGTGGCTTCAACCAAAAAACATTGATCCTTAGACAATGCGGCAAAAAGCTCAGGATATAACCTATGGACTTTCTGGTCGATAACAAAACAGGCGTTCTCTTGCGCCAAACCACAAATATGTTTTTTGATATCATTGACGAATTCGAGATGATAATCCCGAATGCTCGAATGGATTCTTATCATCAGACGTTAACGTAGCCTCCATCGGCAATGATATTTTGGCCAGTCAAATACGTGTTCTGAGAGCTCGCCAGGAACACAATGAGTTTCGCGATTTCCTCAGGCCGCGCGAAACGTCCCATGGGGATGCCGCGTTTCAATTCCGCTCTTTCAACTCGAGACAAATTCTTTTTTGTTAAATCAGTCAACACAAATCCCGGGGAAAGGGTGTTGATTAAAACATTGTGTTGGGCCAATTCATTCGCCGCCGCAACCGTGATTCCGTGAAGACCGAATTTCGTCATCGAGTACATCGAACGCTTGGGCCGGCTGATCTGAGAAAATATGGATCCCACGTTGACAATCCGCCCGTATTTCTGCCTTTTCATCACCTTGCTCACCTGTCGAATCAAAAGATACGGCGCCTTCAAATTCACATTCATCATGTCATCCAAATCCGCAAGCAGACCTTGATCGATATCATTGATCCGATTGATCCCGGCATTGTTAATACAAACATCAATGCGTTTCAAACGGCCAATATCCTTTAAAAAGCGTTCCGTGCTTTCCCTATCTGAAAAATCAACGCAATGATATTCGATCCTTGCTTGATTCTTACGCCCTCGATTGAGCGCGTTGACCTGTTCTTGTTTTGTCCCAGTCAAAACAAGGCTGGCACCCAATTGGAAAAATTGCTCTGCCGCAGCCTTACCGATGCCACGGGTGGCTCCTGTGATCAACACTGTTTGTCCTTTAAAATCAAATTCGAATTTCAAAATGATCTCCTTTGTGACTGACAAACTGATCCAATTTATGCGACCGTTTCACTTTTAAGATGTTCGATCAAAAACGACGTCACCATGTGATCAATGATCATATGCACATCTTCAACCGGTCCATACTCTCCCTTCGGTGTTTGGATATGGACCACGTGATCACATATCTTGGCCAATTTCCCTCCTTCAAAACCGACCAGCGCAACCGTTGTCCCACCCAATGCCTTGGCCTTTTCTGCTGCCAAGACAACATTGGGACTGTTGCCACTCGCCGATATGACAACAAGGACATCCTCTTTGTTAAATATCTCCTGCAAGACAATAGAAAACACATATTCATAACCGTAATCATTGCTGATAGCGGTGATCTGCGAGGTGTTTTCGGTTAGGGAAAGAGACCGGAACCCTTTTTTATTGACTTTTCGTCCCACCTCGGCCAAATCCTGGGCAAAATGCGCGGCGGTCGCAGCACTGCCTCCATTGCCGGCAAAATAAATCGTGTTGTTTGATAAACGCGCCTTTAAAAAAATCTGGCACATGGCCAATAAACTTTGATCATCCAACTTTAATAAAAGTTCATTCAAATGGCGTCCGTACTTCTTAAAATAATCGACCTTGCTCTTAGACACATTAACGACTGTCATAACCATTCCTCCTATTGATGGTCCGGATCAACGATTGAAAATTGCTGTCTCCATTTTTCGTCGGCAAAATAAATGCGGTAAACGAGCTTCATAATCGCCAACGCATCCTGACTCGTACCCGACTTGATTTTTTCACCTTTAAGGATCGCTTCGGCAAATTCGTCCACTTCACTTTTCCAGGAATGATCGTCGAGATAAGCGATCGTTTGCTCCGATAAAGTGCCCGCGTGCGACTCGCTGCGTCTTCCGATCAAAAGTTTTTCTTCTCCATAACTCTTTGAACCAGACAAAATCCCTTGCAGGACCAAATATCCTTCTGTCAACGCAATATCCAATGAAAATCTATGCTGCCACTGGGTCGCGCTCGAGTGCAGAATGGCGACGCGGTGTTTCGCGTCACGCATAATGGCGTAAGCATTGTCTTCGACATCATGATTCCAATAATCATTAGAAATAAAACTTTTGACTTCTAAAAAATCTCCACAAAACAAGCGCATCAGATCAGCCATATGGATCCCCTGATCTAATAAAATCCCTCCACCCGCGTAACGCCGCTCAGCGCGCCATCCGCCGGAAAAGGGAATGATCTTGCTTTTCCCGTAGACCCCTCTTAAGTTCACAATCTCTCCCAATTCTTTACTTTGAATGATCTTCAAGGCTTCCCTCACTGAATCGTGATACCGATGATTGAAACCGTATTTGAGAACCGCTCCAGGATGCTGTTTTTCAACCACGATGACTTTTTGAATGTCCGCAACGGAACGACCAGGGGGCTTCTCACAAAAAACATGCATTCCCTTTTCTAAAGCCGCGATCGTCACGTCCGCCGCGAGATAATTGGGCAAACTAACAAACAAAACATCCAAACCGACCTTAAGCAAATCCTCATACGTCCTAAAATACCTGACTCCACCGTCCATCGTTCCGGCCTTTTTAAATCTTTTATCGCAGACCGCCACAGTCTTCATCTGCGGATGCAGATCAATACATTCTCTACGCCTTTTGCCAACAACTCCGTATCCGGCGATCCCAACCTTCAACTTCCTGTTTTTTGATTGCGCCTTTTTCATGATTTCACCGCTCTTAAAGAATTATTTTTATACCGCGCGTACAGCTGATCGTTCACCAATCTTTCTTCAACCGACCGAACATCCTCTGGCGCATCCACACCAATCATCTCCCCCAAAACTTCAACCGCCTTGACATGGAATCCGTGATCAATGGCCCGCATCATATCAACCGATTCAACAATCTCGTTGGGAGTAGGTTCTAGACGAGCAAATTCAATCAGAAAATTCTTGCGAAAGGCAATAATGCCCAATTGTTTGAGTCTTCGATAATTTTTTAGCTGCGTCTTTCTAAAAGAAGGGATGGCCTCTCGGGAGATGTATATAATCTCATCCGCCAAATTGACAACAACCTTAGGAACATTGACGCTGTTGAATTCTTCATCACTCTTAATCTTCACAACGAGATTGACACAGGACAATGTCTCATCTTCTCTTAACGGCTTAACCGCGGCCTCAAGCATTTCGGGTAAAATCAGGGGCTCGTCCCCCTGCACATTAACAACAATATCGGCCGTAAGTTGACTTGCCGCCTCGGCGATTCGATCGGTGCACCGTTCATGGCGATGGGACGTCATAATCACCTTACCTCCCACCGACTTGATATAAGAAGCAATTTCCTGATCGCACGTTGCCACATACACCTCATCCAACAGCGGGCACATCTTAGTGCGAAAATAGACATGACCAATCATGGGGATTCCTTTGATCTTAAAAAGCGGCTTATCCGGAAAACGCGTCGCCGCCATGCGCGCTGGTATGATACCGATATTCACACTCATCCCTCCTTAAAACGTTAGCTATATTTGAATCATTATCCTTTTTTTTAGTGACTTTTTATCATTGATTTCGATGACGAATTCAAATGTGTGATAAAGCGCTCAGAAAATTGTTCTTCCGTTGATGCGTCAAAACAAAAATTTTTCCATTCCTTTATGCCCTCCCCAAAATCTGGGTATCGTTCGGGATGGGTCAAATAGAATCCGATATTCCTTAAAAATTCATCTTCCGATTTACAAAAAATACAGGCCTTCTTCACTTTTTCCTCAACCTCCGGATAATACTGGACATAGGTCGGATGTTTGAGTCCTATGACGCGGCTGTTGACACTTAAAGCATCATGCAGCGTCGTAGAAAGACAATCGATAATGACCAGATCCGCCTTAGCGCAGGCCTCACTCAAGGTCCCTTGCGATGCCATTTGTAAATTCGGCAGCTGCTCTTTCATATATTCCGTTAAAGGATTAAATTCCACCCCCCCCTTCGGGCAAGGACGAAACAGGTGTTGATATTCCGGATGCGCTTTAAGAGTCTTCACGATTTCTTTATAAAATCTAAACCATATCCCATCTTTCATAAGGGGTATATAACCATGAAAAGCATTGTTTTGGACAAATAAAACATTTTTGATTGGCGTATTCTGGATGGGAAAAACACGGGGAGAATAAATTCTTCCGTTCAACTTCCCAATATAAAAAAAGGAACACCGGGTCTGCACATACTTCTCGACATAAGGCTGAGTAAAACGTCCCCAAAGTCCAAAATAGTCCACCAAACTATAGCAGGTGTGTTGAGTCTGACCGTAATCGAACGACTCGCCAAAATCACCTCCGTGCTGAAAGATGTAGGTTCGGATGCTGTTCTTTCGGGCTGCCGAAAAAATCGCGTTATGAAAAGGGTCGATAGCGCTATGGCCGACCACACAAAGGATTTTCTTGGCCGCAAGAAGCTCAAGGGCGGCCTTATAAATCAATAAAGCAGAAAGAACATGGGCGTGCCAAATTTCATATTTCCGACTTAGGAGACCAATAACAAAATCGCCCAGCGTCCCATAGCAAGATTTCACGGCCTCAATAAACTCCTGACGAGTAAATAAAACCGTATCAGGACTCAATCCCTCCAGATATTTCTGATGACGCTGAAAAAAATTCCGTTTCGACCAGATCGGCTTCGCTGGATTGATTTCCAAGTACAAATCTTCTTGTCGGAATTCTTTGAACGACTGACCCTGGATAAGATTTTTGACCAGCGTACGAATGTCATGATTGGTCCCCAACCGCAAAAGATTTTTTGTTTCCGGGATCTCCCGTTCAAAATATTTCCAGTCTTTTCTTAAAGCGGCATGGACAAAGCGCTGCCACAGCCAGGGAACACGGGCCGCAATCCATTTTCGTAAATCATTTTTCTCATTAGGATCCTTTAATGAGTCGTTGTTAGGGATCACGATACTTTTCCAATTCACCTGCGGATATTCTTTTTTGATCTCCTCAAGAAATTCCGAAAGGAAGTTATCATTACCAAAAAACAATTCGGCATATTTCAAATCACGCTTCTGTACCCTTTGTGGTTGAAAATAAATAACCGTTTTAGGACATTCCTTATTGATCATCGCATCAAAAAGAGTTTTATAAGAAACCGCTGATTGGATTAGCCGATAAGTAAATTTATTGAACCAATAAACCGGTTCGCAGCTCGGATCCTGTCCCCACCCCGGCAATTTCTTTTTTATGGCCGCGTCCAACTGCTGACAAAAAGCGATATTCGGTTTTCTCGATTCCCGGCGTAACTCAATGAAATAATCCATCGAAAGATAATCATTGAGTGTTTTATAGCGGGCGCCTGCCTTGTCCAGCCAAAACATGGCCTCCACGGTCAAGGCTACGAGTACCGACTTACCGGTCGAAATATTCTTTAACCGATCACATTGCTCTTTGGTTTCAAGCAAATAAACGTCCACGAAGCGTTCTCCTTAACCCATTTTTTTTGACTTTCACCGGGGATTTTGCAATTCTTTTCACAAAAGAGACCAATCCCTTTTTCTGAAAACGGCCAATATATTCATAAAGTTCATCGTAAGGAAGGTCATGTTTACGGGCAATCTCTAAAATCGTCATCGTTCCATCAAAGTACCGCGGCAGGCAATCCATGAGATAATTCCATTTGACCTGTTCTTCGCTGATCGTCGGACGGATCGACGGATCGCGCTGGGACATGTAAAGGTCATATTTCGGATTACTGAGCGCGATTAACCCGTCAAATTTGCGCTTCAGGGTGCAATTGGTTTCCATGATCTGCAAGATACCCAACACCGCCCCGACGCTGTCCTCCAACATGGATTCTGAGATAATGCTCTCATTATCATTGCTGGTATGATATTCCGGATACGGCCAGCGCGACAAAGAGACGGTCGGGATTTCATAACCCGGGGCCTCCCAGACCGTTTCATCGTTGCCGACGACTTTACGAAACGGTGCTGAGAAATAGTCTGGCCTGCGGAATTTTAAAAAATGGTGCGCCGCCTCATCCAAAAGACCTTTTCCGGTAAATGTTTCTTGCAAAGCCAATCGGTTCTTATTGCCCAGCATTTCCAGAAAAAACCCACATTTGAATTTTTTAATTTCATTTTTGGAAAGTCCAGCCAAATAAAAAACCGTGCCCAAATGCTCCGGGGCAATGATCAAGCGATAGCTGTAATGGTTCTTTTGCTTGGCCAACCGTTTCATGATCTCAATACCAACCACCACCCCGGCGATATCGTCATTGGCCTGACCAGCATGGCAATTGTGGGCATTTAAAAAAAACGTATCGTCTGTTTCGCCCTGAAGAAAATAATCACAGACCTTCATCTTGCCTTTAGAAACATTGACCTTTAAATCAATATCATAATTCCCCGACCCCAACTTTTCATAGATCTCATAAGGGATACTGAATCCCCAATCGGCGCGCCAAGGTTTGTAATAATAATCGCAGTGATATCCAACGGCTTTGGGGAAATCTTTGCGATAGGTCAGATGCTTCTTCAATTCCTCAATAGCAACCCTTCCCTTAAACGATTTGCCGTAGCTCATGACCCCCAAAGGATGCTTAGTCCCATCATAAATCAACTTCCCGTCTTTTTGGATCAAGGCCTTTTCGACAACCCATACTTCAGGGACCATCCAGCCGTTAAACTCCATTCCCGACGGATATTCATGGACCGCGAAAGGAAGTTCTTTTTGAAGGATCTTGATGGCTTTGTCGGTATCCGGCGAAACCGGTGCTAGACGCAAAGGATAAATTTTTTTAAGTAGCTCAATCATGTGTGATTATCTTAACCTTTGGAAGGTTTAAAAAAACCTTGCCGTTTCTTTTCCTCGTAACGGGACCGCGTTAAACCAACGATGACGACATCGCAGTATTTTCCATGTGCGTAGACATATTCCTTGATTGTGCCCTCGACATCCAAGCCGGCCTTCTCGTTGGATTTAATGGCGGCAAGATTGTCGATGACATTGTGCTCGATAATCCGGTTAAGGTTCAACTGTTCAAAAGAATATTGGATCATCAGCTTAATCACTTCCGAACCGTATCCCTTGCCCCAGCATTCTCTGGAAAGCATGCGCCCAAAATTGGTCCGTCGGTGGATCCAATCAATGGGACCGATTTTCGCGTTACCGACGTGCTTATTGGTCTTCTGCTCGATCACTGCGAAAAAAACGTAATGGGGATCTTTAAGGATCCCACGCACATAATTTTCCAGATCCTCTTTGGTCCGGGGAAAAGGGCTATCAAGAAACCGAGTGATTTCATGGTCGTTGATCCATTGGATGTAGTCACCTTGAATGTCGTCCATATCAAAAGGGCGCAAATAAATCTTTTCACCAACTAAAAAGGGGCGATCCATAGTTTGTTCTCAATTTGGTTTATTTGGTTTTTCTCCAAAAGCCGCGCAGCAAATCGCCGGCCATAACTCATATCAAACTTTATACTCAGTTTGTAAAAGCCGAAAACAAATCTTGTCTTGATAGCTCCCCTCAAAAAACAGGTGGTCTTTGAAAACGACATCCTCGCTAAATCCAGCCTTTTTAAAAACTTTTGCCGAGCCGATATTTTTCTCATAGCAGCCTGCCGTGATTTTATGTAAATTCAACTGCTCAAAGGCATATTGAGCTACCAAACAAATGCTTTCCGTAGCCAACCCCTTGCCCCAGCAATCTTTAGCACCGATGAAAAGGCTCACATCAGCTATCCGGTGAAACCAATTGATCGGGCCCAGTTTGATATTGCCGATATGGCGATCGTTTTCCTTAAGGCAAATCGCCAAAAACACTGTATCTTTTTTATCCTGGAGCGATTGGACATACTCCCGGATCCGGCCCATATTCTGCAAGGTAAAACGGGTCTCCAAGAATTGGTTAACTTCGGGATCGTTGAGCCAATGATAATAAGTTTCATTGACATCCTCAAGGCTAACCGGCCGTAAATAAATTTTCTTTCCTTCTAAAAAATAAGATTGTGCGGTCATTTCTTCAGCCCCCGAGCTCCGTACTGAGCTTGAAAAGTAAAGGCCCGGTCGATGTCCTCTGCCGTGGACCAAAGGCGGTCACCTTTACGTACTTCTTTAAGAACATCTTTTTGTTTCTCACTATAAATTTTCTCGATACGCAAGACTCCGCCTTTGACCATAACCCGAATAAAACCCGCGGCAACAAAAATGACCAGACCGGCGGCAAAGGGATGAATATCAGCATCGACTTTTTCTATGCGACATTTCTTAACAAAAACACGTTTGCCGTTTAAGCGTGTTGAAGCGCCTAAATAAGGGTCATCAAAAGCACAAATGAATTTTTCAATCGCCTGAACATCCCAATCCCAATTGATCCATCCATTATGCGGCGTTGAAAGAAAAGGATAATAGGTGCTTTCCTCCTCGTTGAGCGGCATAAGATCAAAATCCTTACCCTCTTCAATTTCCTTCAAGAATTCAAAAATAAAATCCTTTTCAACTTTAACGGCAGCATTAAAATAGTCGACCGGTTGACGACAACTTTCAGCTAACCGGTACTCTTTTCGTTTTATGATCGCCCCCTGATGAAATGTTTCTTCTCCACCAGAGATGACTTGCAAATTGCAACAACCCTTACGATTGTTAAACAGAATTTGCCAGGTATAATGGCCGCCCCCTCGATAGCGCGGCAGGTCAATCCCCATAAAATCCAAAAACGGTTTAGCGAGTTTCTTGACAAAAGATTTTTCAAAGACCCAGGCCGCGCCCATAGCCATGGCAAGGGTATCGCCATCCAAAAATCGACTGATCTCCTTCGATTGATTAATGTCTTCCTCACAGAAATATTGGATTTTATTTTTCTCCAAAATTTTCTTTAACGAAGAGTCATACCCAGAGACAGACTCTTCCAAATGACGAACACTGCTAAAGACCACGACCTGATAATTCTTTTCTTTCGTCAGAGCGCTCGCGGTTTCGGCCAGCAATCGGGCCCCACCAATCAACAAGATCCTTTTGACCGTTCCAAAATTCACTTTATTGACACCTTTACGCGTTACCGTTGCTGATGGATTCATACCGATCTGACCGCCAATCCGGCGTTTTTCATATGCGCCCGGGTTTTGATTAAATTTTGGTCTGTAAAATGAAACAAACTTCCGGCAGAGACCGCCGAGGCATTCGCGTTTTGAACGGCATCGACAAAATCGCTCAATTTTCCAGCTCCCCCGCAAACGATGACCGGAATCGAAACGCTTTGGGTTACCTGACGAATCATATCGATGTCGTAACCGTTCATCATGCCGTCATGGTCAATCGAATACAAAAGGATTTCTCCTGCTCCTCGTTCTTCCAATTCTTTGGCCCAGGTCAAAACGTTTTGCTCAGTTTCGGTTTCCTTACCGTGAATGAAAACCTTGTCTTTCCCATCCACTCGTCGGTAAGTGACAATACCAATGATCGTTGAAACACCAAACGTCCGGGAGGCTTGATTGACAAAATCCGGATTTTCAACGAACGCAGAACATATGGCCACTTTATCCGCACCCATTTTCAAAATTTTTCGGATATCTTCCATGGACCTAATGCCACCGCCAACGGTCAACGGCATGAAACATTCCTCCGCTACCCTCTGAATAATGTCAAATAAGATGTCCCGCCGTTCATTGCTGGCGGTAATGTCCAAGAACAAAAGCTCATCCGCGCCTTGGGCATCATAAATTTTGGAGGCCTTGACCGGATCACCGGTATCACGGGCCGCATCGAATTGCCGGGTCTTGATGCACCGACCATTTTTCAATAAAAGCGTTGGAATCAATCGTGTCTTAAGCATTGACCTTACTCCCCAACATCACAAATTGCGACAAAAGACGCAATCCCTTCTCCTGGCTTTTCTCCGGATGGAATTGTGTGGCAAACATATTGTCTTTTTGAATGGCGGCCGTAAATTCAAATCCATAGCGGCACGTTGCCACAACATCTTTGGGATTATTATTTTTCATATGATAACTGTGGACGAAATAAAAATCATCACCGGTCTGAATACCGTCCAGAAACGGACTTTCCTTAAGGACACATATATCGCTCCACCCCACATGCGGAACCCTTAAACTCTGGTCTGCAAATGAAAATTTGACAACCTCAGCATCGATCAAACCCAAGCCAATGCATTCGCCAAATTCATAACTTTTTTTAGCCAACAACTGCATGCCTAAACAGATCCCTAAAAAAGGCTTGTGATGAACTAAAATTTGTTTTTTAAGGACATCAACCAATCCCAATTCCATAAGATTTTTCATCCCATTAGGAAACGCACCGACCCCCGGCAGAATGATCTTATCAGCCTCTTCAATCACATCGACGTCATTGGATACAATGACCTCACCGCCTACCCATTCGACCGCCTTTTCAACGGATCGTAAATTTCCCATGTGATAATCAATGATAACAATCATGCTCAATCCACCAAATGCCATTGATTCATGTCTGGCAAAGGTTCTCCCGCTTTGGTTTTAGAAAAATCATGCTGATAAGGACTGATCTGATGTTTAATGATGATCTCGTTGAATTCCTCTTCAGTCAGCCCAACGTATTTTAAAAAAATATCCAGGCTCGCCGGTCGCTTCCCTTCAAATTGTTTGACAAGTTCTACTGCTTTGTTGCGATTAAGGCGTCCGTTGCGGATATCAATGCTCGTGAGATGCGTCACGCGCGCAAACCCTCTTTTAATATATTTGCAATAATCCCGGATACCCTGAAAGGCGCATTCAATTTTTTCATAGGTATATCCGTCTCCTACACCCTCAACCTGATCGCCCTGCCATCCCAATTCCTTATTGATAAGCTCAACCTGATTTTTAACATCCCATGAAATAAAACTCCCCAAACAAACCGAGCAGCAATGGATGGCGCGAAGTTCTTTTAATGCCGGATATCGAAACGGTTCTAAATCACGCATGGTGACCGTTCCATCCAGCATCCCAACCATATCTTCGGCGGTAATGCCCAAATTCACCCAGCGATTAAACCGTTTTTCATCCACTTCCTCGGCGTGTTCATAGCTGTAATAAGCCGTATATTCGGCACTGGGTTCTCCCCAAATAACGAGCGGGATCTTAAATTTGACCGCGATCTGCATCGGGTAAGCAAAAATTCCCGTATGACAATGCCAGCAAAAATCCCCTTTACGGATCATCGCCTCGACCATGACTTTCTTAACCACCGAAGGGTTGGCCTTGAATTTGAGGTAATCACAGCCCAGCTTATTCATGGTCCGTTCGGTGTTAGCCAACACGTTTGGCCGGAAGAATCCATGATCGAAAGAAACGACCAATGGTTTTAAGTTGAATTCTTTGACCAGAGCATACAAAGTATACGTGCTGTCTTTTCCTCCGCTGAATGGGACAATACAATCATATTGACCCTGATGGCGATATTTATCGATGAGTTTTTCAAATTCCTGGCGCTTAGCTGTCCAGTCCACGCGTTCCTGTTTATACTCAATCTGTCGGCAGACATTACACACGCCTTCTCCATCGAAAGAAATTGTCTCATGCGTTTCTGGTGTTACACATTTAGAACAAAGTTTCATAAGCTTTTCCTCTTATTTAATCCCTATTGCGTATTATTTTTCTTACTAACACAAATGCTTCTACGTAAGCACATCCAACGCGAACTCCTCGAGCCTGAGCCAAAATCTTAATTCCCTCCAACGAGCGACTATGCGGGAACGGCCGCATTTCGGTCTGGTAATGGGCTAAGGCTTTGATCTTAACATTAATTTCATCTTCAATATCAACATGCACATTTGGCACGAACGCATTGCATTGGCCAATTTCATGATAATCCGTTGCCGATGGCACTTCAAAACAATAAATCTCCGGATGATGAAATCCTGGTTGTGGTCGACAAGCCGTGAGCACAGCTTCAAATGTCATACGATGATCAATATTCAAATCCCCGCCAAAGTGGGTAAAAATGATGTCTGGCTTAATCTCATCCACATATTTCTCAACAACCTTAACCACTTCTAGCAATGGCAGCGAATCAAATTGATTGTCGGGCAATTGTTCAAAATGGACCTTTGTAATTCCTATTTCTTTATTTGCCATCACGGTATCCGCGCGCAAACCTTTCAACATCGATTCTTCAATGTTCCCTCGGGATTTCATACCCTCTCCCAAAATCAAGGATGTTGCTTTGCTCCCATTCTTAATTAATTTATGCACTGTCCCAGCGCAGCCCAACAGTTCATCGTCAGGGTGAGCCGCAATAATCAAAACATTCTTTCCGTTCATACTTTCCTCCTATACTTCGACATTTTTATCAACATGATATGCTTGGTCACAACAAATTGTCCTGCCTGGTTAAAAATTTCTGCAAACGCGGCCTTGACGTCACCCATTCTTTTTTCATCATAAAATGTGGTATTCTTCCAGTAATCCAAAATGCCCTCTCGATCAGGCCAAATTTGCTCATTCTTTATTGTCTGGATATCGACCTCTGCAAATGACTTTCTTGCAAAATTCGCAACCACATCTGGCATAAAGGACCTTGAAGATGAAATGACCGACTGGGATAATTGAACTCTTTGGCCTTCTAACAACCGAAAAAGTTCTCCATTATTTTCGCCATAAGGCCCAACAATCACGATCCTTCCTTCTTGTTTCAATAGCAGACACAATAAATTTAGAAGCCTTTCAGGTTCCTCAGCATAATACAATCCATAAGCACAAAAAATTAAATCGAACCGTTGACCTTCACCAAAGGTCTTTTCACAAAGATGATCTAATGACTGACAATAATAATAACGCTTCTTTATTCCTAACTTTGATTTAACCTCATCAATGGCTTGTGTTGATGCATCCACCATGAATAATTCGCCATCATTGCCCAACAATTGATCGAAGATGACCGATTGATGACCGTTACCACAACAAAGCTCTAACACTTGGCTCCCCTTCATGACATCAACGCGAGAAAAAATCCATTCCCCCAAGTTTAACTTCTGCACTCTTCTGTTACCCTGAAGACGCATTTCTAATTTATCGGTGTTAATCGCACGCTCTTTTATCATGATTTTGCGTCCTTTTCTAAAACAAGCGCCCAATTTAACGGTGTTCCCTTAATAATATCAGCACTCGCTTTTTTCCCTAAGACTTGTTCAAAATACCGTGGAGCCAAACCATCTCCCGGCCGTATCACTTTGATGTTCTCCCGACTCAATGTTTCACCTTTATTAATATCTTTGGTCACAAATATTGACCTTCGAAAACGCATATTTTTCTTTTCATTCTCAGTTGGATCATAATTGACTGAACCCAAAGCCAAAAAAGCTCTTTGTGTTTCTTCAACCAAAGCCTTCATCTCATCTGGTTCCATAGAAAACGCGGCATCAACTCCGCCCGCACTTCGATCTAAAGTAAAATGCTTCTCAACGACTCTGGCTCCTAAAGCAATACTTGCAATCGCAACACCGATGCCTAAGGTATGGTCGGAAAGCCCAACCTGGCAATTGAACCGATCTTGTAGATCAGGCAAAGTCAATAGATTAGCATCTTTTGGTTCACTCGGATAAGCACTGGTGCATTTCAATAAAATAATGTTCTCACATCCTGCCTCTCTGGCTATTGATAACGACTCATGCAATTCTTCAATCGTTGCCATTCCAGTTGACATCATGATGGGTTTGCCAAGGGCCGCCACTTTTTTAATAAGCGGCAAATGGTTATTCTCAAAAGACGCAATCTTATAAACTGGAACATCGAGTTCTTCTAAAAAGTCAACTGCTGTTTCATCAAAAGGTGAACTGAAGGCAATTAACCCTTTTTTTTGACAACGGTCAAATATTGGCTTATGCCACTCCCAAGGAGTAAAAGCCTTCTCGTAGAGTTCATACAAATACTGGCCCTTCCAAAGGCTTGTTTTATCTTCAATAAAAAATTCATCTCGCTTCACATCGATCGTAATCGTATCCGCTCGATATGTTTGAATCTTAAGCGCATGACAACCACATTCCGCTGCCTTATCCACTATCTCAAGGGCACGAGACAAAGAATGATTATGATTTCCAGACATTTCCGCAATAACAAACGGCTTATACTCTCGACCTACCGTAAAATCATTAATCTTTATATCTTTCATAGTCTTTACCTTCTTAACTTCAATGCAAATCTATGAAAACCATTAGCATTTTTATCAGGACTTTTTTTAAATCCACCTGCCTCAAATAATCGTTGGGAAGAAGCGTTTCCTATTTTCACTACAGCTTCAATAAACGAAACGTCTTGCCAAAATTCTTCGATTCGTTTAATTCCTTGCTCAAGCAATTGCTTCCCCAAACCTTGTTGTCGAAAACGAGAATCAACCGAGATATCAATAACAGCTTTGACACCATCTTTCTCAAATCGAATCTGCCCAACCGCCTCATCATTTTCATCAATTCCAACAAACAACTTAACGGAACTCAAAGAACTCATAGCTTTCTCAAACCACGACTTATGTTCGTTCCAATAAATATTTTTAGAATTTAATGCGTTCTTACGCACTTCCAGATCATTAACCCATTCAAAAAATAATTCGCAGTCATCTAACTGCGCTTCTCTTAGTCTTAAACCCCAATGCACAAGTTTCCCTCTATCACATCAATGATGTCACGGATTTTACGTTTCAAAACGAGCCGATGAATATTAAAAGCCAATTGTTCGCGTTTCACGCGAGATTGAAACACCTGTTGTATTTTTTTAACTGTTAAATTCATATCCACGATTTCTTTCTTATCACCTAGACTCTCAACAGCGCCAATATCCGCCATCTTCTTGACCAACAGTCTTTGATTTTCGGCAATAACTGTGGTTAAAAGCGGTGTTGAAAACAACGCGAACTCCCAGAGAGCACTTCCACCGGCCGTTATGGCGACATCACATTGTTTCATAAGCTCTGGCAGCTCACTCCTGGCGTTGCGGATCATTTCAACATTTTTATTTTTACAGGCATCTAACAAAACTTGATAATGCGGATTAAACATTCCCACCAAAACATTAATTTTCAGACCTTCTAACTTCATGGATTCCAGAACCTTGAGAACCAAAAGTGTCATATTTTCTGGATCTGCTCCTCCCATACTGATCAGCACGTTCTTAACATCATCCGCTATTTTACGTTGATAGTCCTGCGCAGCTTCCAAAATATCAGAACGGATCAAACTGTATTCTGGGCCAAGTAACAACTTGGTATAGTCTTCTTTAGTATACATTTGCTCATCAGCCGAAATATTTTGATTTAAAACAATATCGGCCACATAATGACATGCGGCAATATCATCAATACACATGACTTTCAAATCCGCTCTCTTGAGACTTGCCTGATAGTGTGTTTCAAAATGATAACCATCGGTAATAATCCAATTAACACCCCAGTCTTTTGCAATTTCCTTAACCCAATCTAAATCTTTTTCCTCCTCCCACTTCACACCATTGAAAGACGGATAAACAAAAACCTTCTCTTCCTTTAGCCGTTGCAAGAACTCGCCTTGCACATTCGTAATAAAATGAATTTGATGCCCTGCACAAATCAATTGCTGTGCTAACGCCATGGAGCGCATAACATGTCCTGAGCCCATTTGAGAGGACCCATCTGCTCTTATAATAATATTTTCCATTCACTTTCTACAATCATGTGATCCATTATTCTCTACTTATTCTTTTTCTTTTCGATTTTTGACTTGAGATAGTCTTTCTTCAATATTCCCATTTCAACCACGTCTACATACTGACCCTTGTAGTATCGATGTTCCTTACGCAGCCCCGATCTCATGAGACCGTTCTTTTCATTAGACCGAATGGAAGCGATGTTGTTAGCCATAGCGGATGTGCTCATTTTATGAAGATTCAACATCAGAAAACCATATTCGAGGATCAATGCCACCATTTCGGTCCCTATTCCTTTCCCCCGGCAATCTTTATCCCCAATCAAACGACCATATTCAGCGCGCCGATCCACCCATTCAATCGGACCAATTTTAACATTACCAATATGCTTACCAGTCTTTTTATGAACCACAGCTAAGAAAATGATAGAGACGTCCCGATTTTGTCTTTCAATATATTCCATCAATTGACTTCTTGTTGTCGGAAACCTTAACGTATGCAAAGACTCCCTGACTTCGGGATCATTAACCCACTGCAAATACTCACCATCCAAATCAGAAATTTCCATAGGCCTTAAATAGATCTCCCTACCGATGAGAAATGCTCTATTCATACTTTGGCCTCCTCCTGTATTATTTTTCATTGGAATCTTTTCCCATGTCTTTAACAACACAATCATTCTTCAATGAAATGCTCAAACCCTCATTCCTTATCACATGCGCGTTCAATTGCCGCGTGAAGGAATGTGTATCAAAAAATTCCTTGATCTCGGCATAAGTGAAGGCCTTTGATTTTCCTTGATAAAGCTCTTCGATAACGGATTTAACGACGAGATAATCTTCCGGCTCATCAACTGTAAATCGGTATTTACTGTCATCACAGGTGTTGGGTAATAGATATTTCTTAAACCGGTCCGGATGATTACTGAAATATAACGTGACATGTTCTCGTTCGGATTTCATAACCGCCTTCTGAGTGGCCTCTTCCAAGGCCTCAAATGTAAAAATTTCGCAATCCGCCCCTTCCGCGTAAGAAGGGCTCAACGTTGCGTAGTCCACATCCTCTCTTAAAAATGCCTCAAACAATTGATCACAAATTTGTGGATCAATCAACATGCAGTCTCCGGTGATCCTAACAACATATTTGGGATGATATGGTTTTGCCGCCAAATGACATCGCTCTAAAACATCATCTTCTGAACCCCGGAACACATCAACCCCCAAACTTTTGACATACCGGCACAAGGCATCGTTGTAAGGATCCTTAACAGAGGCCATGATGATTTTATCAATCCTTTTTGATAATTGGAGCCGCTCAAATAAGTATCCAATCAGCGGTTTACCAAGGACCTCCTTCATAACCTTCCCCGGCAGCCGGTTCGACCCCATTCTTGCTTGGACAATGGCTAATATCATATGGATGCCCACCGTCGAGGATCAATCAAAAACTCATCTTCCACAGCTAAAGTACGCATATCCGCCTCCCACTGCGTCCCTTTC
Organism: Candidatus Omnitrophota bacterium; assembly: GCA_023247795.1. Classification (GTDB taxonomy): domain Bacteria; phylum Omnitrophota; class Gorgyraeia; order Zapsychrales; family JANLHA01; genus JAHFFS01. The sequence goes on along the minus strand of JAHFFT010000007.1, from coordinate 9,869 downwards.
CGTAGATATTCAAAGACTTTCATATTTAACTCCAACTCTGGAACAGAACAGATGCCAATCACCGTTGAACAAATCCATCGATTGAGCACCGAGAACAATAACGCGTATTCCTCGCTGCTCATGGATGCCTTTTTTGCCAACTCATTCAGCTTCGACTTGCTGGGAATAATCCTTTTGATTTCTTCCGGTATTTTTTCATTTCCGACGGGAATGACCCCTTTTAAAAAAACAGATCGACTCATCACCTCAACACCGCTCGCAGCAATTTGAGGTAAAAAAGCGTCAAATCTTTGGTCGAAAATATTGTAAGGGATTTGAATCATATCAAGACCTTGTCGATAGTTCTCAATGAGACGCTTTGCTTCTGCAATTTCATAAATTGAAACACCAAAATGGGCAATCAGGCCTTGATCCTTCAATTCCTCAATGCTCTCCCAAAAATATTGTTTATTAAGAACATATTCATCACATTGGTGCAGCTGCAATACGGCGATATGATCAACACTTAAGGCCTGCAAAGAGGTGTCGACTGATTTCTTGATCCAATCTTTCAATCTTTGCTTTTGATCAGCGACGGTCGGCAGAATACGACTGATTTTCGTCGCAATGACAAAATCATTCTGGGGATTTTCCCTTAAAAACGCCCCAATCCGCTCCTCAGCGTTACCATATTCTCTTGCTGTATCAATGAAATTGATGCCATGCCGCAAACACCCTTCAAGAACAGCATCGACTTCACTTTGAACCAGTGCTTTATGATAACCATAATCCATCCCAAATTGCGCCGTACCAAGCCCAATACGAGAAACCCTGATATCGCCCTGACCCATCCGATGATAAATCATCTCAATTCAACCTTTGAAACCCCGCATGACAAACCGGCCCCTCCAGTCTGCGATCGAGATCATTATTTTTTAAACCTTCGACAATGACGTCCAAACTTTCTCCAAAGGCTTTGATATATTCGTCGACAATCGCAACATTGTGAGCAAATGAAAGAAAAATGAGATTGGATGCCAGATAACCTTTCTTAAGCATTTCTTGAGTCATCAGCGTTTTGATTTTCAAACTGTTTTGATCATTGATGACCATGATGGGAATGGGGGGCAACCCAACAACATCCACATCCAAATGCTTTTCTTTAAAAAGATTTTGTAATTTCTTTTTTGTATACAGGCCCAACGTATTCAAATGTCCGTGGACATTTTCATTCTCAAATTTTTTGATGACCTCAAGGGCGGCCACAAAACCAACCCTCTCCGTCCAATAAGAGCTACTGATAAACGTCTCTTGAGCTGCTTGCATAACGCGGGCCTTCCCAAGAATTGCCGAAATGGGATAGCCGTTGCCCATGGCCTTTCCTAAGACAACGATATCCGGCTCCAAACCGTAAAGAACGTGCATGCCCCCTGCTCTCAATCGAAACCCGGATGTGACTTCATCATAAATGAGAACACATTGATGCCGATCCGCTAGTTTACGGACATTTGATAAAAACTCGATATCAGCGTCGTGATGACGCTGCACCTCCATAATCACAACACCAACTTCACCCTTATTCTCAGAAAATATTTTCTCCAACTCTTCTATCTTTCCATAATGAAAAGGGAAAGACGTATTCTTAAGTTCCTCCGGAACACCCAATGTCTTCAAACCCGAAAGCAGCTGTTGATTGAGATTTTCTCCACTTTGCAAATTTGCTGACAAATACCAATCTGACCAGCCGTGATAACCACAGAATGCCACTTTATTTTTCTTGGCCGCTGCTCGGCCGATGCGCACAGCAATGGTGCAAGCCTCTCCTCCGGTCCGGGCAAAACGCGCCATTTCAGCCCAAGGATGCAATTGGATGAGTTTCCTTGCCAATTCAACTTCTTCGTAACAATTGAGTGTGCACATATTGCCGTCGTCAACAGCTTCTTTCACTGCCGCGTTAACAGCGTCGTCCGCGTAGCCAAGCACACAGGTACCAATCCCCATAATGCTCATATCAATCAGTTTTCTGTCATCCAAATCCCAGACAGCAACCCCTTTTGCTTTTTTATAATAGGAAGGCCAGCCTTCCGGCAAAAACATTTCTGATCTTTTTGACAAAAGCTGATTTCCCCCGGGGATAATTTTTTTGGCTTCATTCCAGAGGTGAACTCCTTTATTCATTATGAATTCCCTCCTAAATGTTGAATTCCTTTAATCACTCTTTTGACATCGGAATTTGTCATCGCTGGATAAAGCGGAATGGATAAGCAGCGCTCGTAATAGCTCTCCGCGATAGGACAATCTCCCCAATTTGTACCAAATTGCTTTCTATAAAACGGTTGGGTGTGGACTGGAATGTAATGAACTTGCGACCCAATCCCATCTTTCAATAATCGAACCATAAATTCTTTTCGTGTTGTCTTCAATTTCTTAAAGTCGATCTTTAAAACAAATAGATGGTTCGCGCTGCCATATTTTTCCGCGTCCCCTTCTAATAACGTCACCGCGTCCATCCCTTGAAACGCCTTCATATATTGTTTGGCAATCTGCTGGCGCTTATTTAAAAAACCGGTTATTTTCGATAATTGAGAGCAGCCTAAAGCACTTTGAAAATCGGTGATACGATAATTAAAACCCAATTCCCTCATTTCGTAATACCATGGGCCGATCTCTTTGGCCTTCTTGTCTTTAACAATGCCGTGCGTCCTAAGACTTCGCAACTTCTCATAATAGACTTCACTGTTCGTGGTAATGACCCCGCCTTCTCCCGACGTAATGGTCTTAACAGGATGAAAACTTAAAACAGTCATGTCAGAATGACGGCAGCTTCCCACCCTGACCCACCTTCCTTCAAATTGATATTTAGCTCCCAAGGCCTGCGCCGCATCCTCGATCACTGTTAATTTTCGCGCACTTGCAATGCGATGGATCTTTTTCATATCGCACGGAAGTCCGGCAAAATGAACCGGTAAAATCGCTTTTACCGACGGGTCCAATTTCGCGTTGATCTTTGAGACATCGATATTCGCGGTTGCCTCATCAACATCAACAAATACGGGTTCGGCCTGACAATAACAAACAGCGTTGGCAGTGGCCAAAAAAGTTATCGGTGTCGTAATTGCTTTGTCACCTGACTTTAACCCTGCTGCCAAGCAAGCCAAATGCAATGCCGCGGTCCCGGAAGAAACAGCCACGGCATAACGAGCATCGCAGTACTTTGCTATTGCTTGCTCAAACTTCTCGATCGTTGGCCCCTGAGTGATCCAATCCGTTTTTAAGACCTTTTCAACTGATCGGATATCCTCTCGATCAAGACTCTGTTTTCCATAAGGAATCAATCGTGGCATAGAAAATCCTTAAAGCATGGCTTTCAATTCTTGGGTCGTAAGCCAAATGAGATTGTTATCGCTCCGGTAACCGGTAAAATCCAGTCCCAGTTCTTTTCCACCAATTTTGCGTTCTCCCAAAGCGACTTTTGAAAAAAGGATAAATTTATCATCAAATTCATAACTGTCTGGCCCGTCATCTGCGGAGAGTAAGGTCTCATGCAATTTTTCCCCAGGGCGAATGCCGATGTAATCAATTTGACAACCCGGGCTGACCGCCTCTGCCAAATCAACAATCTTCATACTAGGGATCTTGGGGATAAAGACTTCCCCTCCTTGCATTTGATCTAAGACGTTCAAAACAAAGTTGACTCCTTGTTCCAGCGTTATCCAAAAACGGGTCATGCGTTTGTCGGTAATGGGGATTCTTCCTTCTTGCGCGCATTTCTTAAAAAAGGGAACAACGCTGCCACGCGAGCCCAAGACGTTTCCGTAACGCACAACGCTAAATTTGGTTCTGTGGTCACCGGTGTAATTGTTCGCGGCAACAAACATCTTTTCAGCGCACAATTTCGTCGCCCCATATAGGTTGATAGGGTTTGCCGCTTTATCCGTACTCAAAGCAATGACTTTGGAAACATTATTATCAATCGCGACGTTGATCACGTTTTCCGCTCCAATCACATTGGTTTTAACCGCCTCAAAGGGATCATATTCTGCCGTCGGAACGATCTTCAACGCCGCCGCATGAACAACAATGTCAACTTTACTGAACGCTCGATGGAGCCGGTCCACATCCCTGACATCGCCAATGAAATAACGGATTCTTTCATGTCCAAATTTTTGGCGCATTTCATACTGCTTCATTTCATCCCGGCTGAAGATGATCAACTTTTTAGGGTGGTAACGCTGTAAAACCACCTCGGTGAATTTTTGGCCAAAAGATCCGGTGCCCCCGGTTACTAAAATCGTTTTATTATTTAGCATAAGAATCCCCTATCATGATTTAATAGAGACATTTTGCTTGATCAAATTCAACTCTTGCTGGCAGCTTCGGGCAAAAAAAAGCTCGTCGATGCCATAGGCCAGAAATTGATATCCCTTTTTCACTTTATCTGTGACGACACGATGATCCAATTGAACGATATGTTGCCCATAAGGTTTTTGCATCTTTTTAGAAATGCGCTCATATTTTTCCAATTCTTTCTTGACCTCTTGACGCTGGAATTCTCCGGGATGCCCTAAGGAAGCCGACAAATCGTACGGTCCAATCATGGTGGCATCCAATTCATCAATGGACAAAATGTCTTCTAAGTTGGCAATTCCTTGAACATGTTCAATCTGCGCAACCAACGAAATGTTCTTTTCATACCACTTCTTATAAACTTCAAACTCAGTACCATAACCTTGGGCCCGTGATAACCCAACCCCACGCTTTCCCTGCGGTGGATAAAATACACTTTCAACGGCCTTTTGCGCCTCCTTTTTTGAATTGATCATGGGGACAATGATCCCATAATAACCGGCATCCAGCGCTTTTTTGATGATCCCTGGATCATTCTCACTCACTCGGATATAAGGCGGTTTGCCGTATCCTTCCATCACCATGGCCATCTTTTGAATCGTTTCAAAATTCAGACTCGTGTGTTCCTCATCAACAACCAAAAAATCAAAATCCATTCGTGCCATGATCTCGACTGTCTCCAGGCACGGCAAATTGATCCAAGATCCGATGACGGATTGCCCTGATCTTAACTTTTGTTTGACTTGATTCTTGAGATAACGCATATTAACCTTTCTTAAATCAGTTGAAGTTCTTTGAATCCTTGAATAAGATTGTTGACTGCCATTGCCTCCATAGCGGCCCTGGTCTCAATGGCGTACGACCCGATATGCGGAGTTAAAACAACATTTTTCAAATTCAGCAATTCTCCAGAATAAGGCTCCTCTGAAAAGACATCTATGCCAGCACCCGCAATGCGACCAGTTGATAGCTGATCAATGAGTCCCTGCTCATCAATGACTGCGGCCCGGGCCGTATTGATGATCACCGCCCCTTTCTTCAACAAGGCCAATTCGGACTTGCCGAGAATCTGTCGACTTCCAGAGGCATGCATGGAAATGATGTCTGCCTGCTTAAGTAAAACATCCAAGGTCACCGCATTGAACGATGAAGTCGTTCTTGGCTCTATATCAAAATAAATCACTTTCGCGTCGAAGGCCGTGACCAACTCGGCAACACGCTGCCCAATATGACCAAAACCAACGATGCCAACGCATTTCCCCTTTAACAGACTCCCCATCCCTTTTTCCCAAATACCTTTGCGCAAATTGCGGTCCAGAAAGGAAATATGTCTCAGGCAATTGAGGATCAATGCCAGTGTCAGCTCGGCAACGGCATCTGTCAAAAGGCCCGGCGTGTTGAACACCTTGATCCCAAAATGATTGGCTGCTCCGATATCCACATTCTCTAAACCAACCCCCAATCGCGAGATCACTTTCAATTCTTTGGCCTCTTGAAAGACCCTTTTCGTGAGCGGTTCGAGGCCGGCGATGAGCCCTTCGCACTTAATCTGTTTAAGCAGCTCAATGATTTCATCCTCTGAAAGTTTTCTGCGATAAGGATTCAACTCCGGCTCAATGCCTCGACTTTTTAATAATTGGAGCGGCTCCGAATTCTCGCTGGCGAATTGTGACGTTGAAATAAAAACTTTCATCCCATGACCTTTATTTTTTCACTTATTGATTTGACTGTTGAATAAACGCTTTATCCTTAGCCAACTCTTGGATCAGATTGATCGCTCTTTGATTTAAAAATTTATGATCGACCTTCTCCATGCAAATCAAAATGACACCGTCTTTGAGATCTTCTGCTAAATCCAAAATTCTTCGGCACTGACAATCTCTAAAATTCTGTTCCTGAATCACGATCTCTACGAGCGTTACCAGGTCAGATTTTCCAACCAAGTAAAAGACACGTTCGCCTTCCTCATATAACTGTGAAATGAGAATGTTAATTTTTGATTTGATCAGACTGATGGAATCGATTGTTTTAAGGGTATATTTCAAGGATTTACGCATCTTTTCCGCGAATCCTTTGGGGGTAAGAAGATACTCGACTTTTTTCTTATTCAACTGACGGATACGAATATATCCCTTAGACACCAAACGACGGATGAGCATATTCGTCATCCCTAATGAGAGATCTAAATGCTGTGAAATTTTCCGCTGATTGCAGTGGATGCGATCCCGGATAATGTTGATAAGCTCAAATTCTCTTTCTTCTAACATCGCGTCCTTTGAATGGTTTAGGCTTTATTGTTCAAATTATGAACATTATAAAATATTATTGTTCAATGTCAAGTTAAATCATCCACCTCAACATGAGAGATGTAACTTTCTAAGAATTATGCAGTTAAGTTAATTTGCCTCGTAAAGTAGTGAGGATCAGGGCCTTTTACTTTTGCGCCCCGCCTTTAGAATTTGGGGGCGCGCTGTGTAAAGGCTTTTGCAGATTTGATGATGGCCGCAGGCTTCTGGCAGCGGCATTTTGGCTGGCGCTTTGAATATTTCTTATGGAACTCTGCCAAGATTGCCGGGATTGCTGAAGACCGGCCTGAGCAGAGCGATGGGCAGCACTGATATTTGCTTGGGCGGTTCTTTGAGCGGACCGGATCGATTGCACCGCAACGTCAGAAGATTGCCGCAAAGAGCGCGCCTGCTGGTTCGATGAGCGAACCGAAGTCAAAAGGCCCTGTTGATTAGACCGTAAATTAAAAGATCTTTGGTTCGCATTTATAGAATTTTGAGCCGCTCTTGCGCCGCTGGCCGCGGCTTGAGTCAAGTCGTGCGTTGTCCGGCTGGGTTGGTGGGCAATGTTACCCGCTCGTGGTAATCGTGAAGCCGTGACCTGCGGCCGACGAGGAAGCAGACTGCTCTGCGAACGGATGCGCGAAGGCTGATTGGCCAATGACCGGCTCTGGCTGGTCACACTCGAAGGAAAGTTGTGATTCCGTTGCCCAGAAAAGGAACCTTGTGTTCTGGCGGCCCCGTCCATTTGGTTCCCGCTGGTCGGAACATTGGTCCGGGGAACCGGTGCCCTTGGCCCGAATTGTCCCCGATTACGAAAAGGGTTCGCGTTGGGAAATTGAATCGTGCCTGGACTATTTTGCGAGTAAACTTCCATCACAAACGCAAGGGAAAAAATAGATAGAAAAACCAAAATTTTTAAATTGGCTATTCGCAACACAACTTCCCCTTTTAAAATCCTTTAGTGATATTTTGGTAATCGAATAAACAAAGTATAACACATTATCGGAGGAAACCCAATTTTCTTAGCCCGCTTGCGAACCCCTGGGTTAATTAAGGAAAGACCTGGGAAATCCGCCTATTAGTCGGATTTGGGAGATGAGTTTTGACTTTTAATACTTGTAAGGAGCTTATCTAAACTTCGCATCGCCTTGGTAACCAACTCCTCAGCCCCTGGATGAGAACCAGGGTCTTCTTCAGGCGAACCAGCGGGGTCGGCCGGATTTTCTTCGACTGACGGCTGCTCTTCTCTAGATTCCGGTGGCTCCGGGACCGAAGCATCTGGCGTATTTTCACTTTCGCTGATCCCAGAGGAGGCCTCCTGGTCAAGTTGATCCAAAATGGCTTTAGGATGCCCCGGTTGAGATAGTCCCTGTTCCCCAGAGCGATCTTCATTCAATTCTTGCCCGCTTTCCTGTTTATCATTTGCCGCAGTCTTTTCTGATATGGGGGCACCAGAAGCAGCAGGGACTTGTCCTTCTGCATCAAGATTTTCAGTCAAATCCGTTGGCTCTTCAACAAAATCCTGCTTCTGCGAATCCTTTAGCTCAGCACTTTTCGTTGGTTGCGACGACTGCGCATCCGGCTTGTTTGTCTCTTCAACCATCTATCCGCCCCTATTTTGCTGCCGCCATCGTGATATCAGCAGCCATGGTTGGATTGCCCTTATATGGAAAACTGATCTGATATTGATCAAACTGGTCCGGACTGAAATCAATCCCCACGGGGACTGAATTGATATAATTCGCCGGTGGAGAAGCAATTAAACTGCTGTATCCTAAACCCACTGCCTTGCTTTTAAATTTATCAACGACGCTGGTAACAAATTTTCCGAAATATTCCGCCATTTGATCATCATCTTCATCATTGAAGCCGCTCAAGCCTAAATTTTTATACAAAAGCGGTGCTTTTTCTTTTAACACATAGAAACATGTCGCTCCGATGGCCTGATGACTGGCCATCGCTTTTTCCGATGAGTAGAAGCTGACTGCCGATATGTAGGTCGATTCATTAAAAATATCCATGCCGGAAATCCGCAATTTTCCGTCATACTCCATGGTCGCCTTCTTCTTCATGGTCGTCTTTCCGGCGAAAGCGTCCGCGTCGCGTTCCTGCAGAATCCCGAGGGCCAACTCAGCAAAACTGTTCGCAATACTTTCTAAATTTTTATTGGTTGCCATAGACCGACCTTTCTTTCACAGCAAACACTACACTCATTATAATGAGACTGTCCACGCTTAAAAGAAAAAAATTGTGAATTTAAAATACAAATGATAAGATACCTCAATCTTAAAACCGAATCAAACCTTATGGATAAAACCGCTGTCATCTTTTGGACAATTTCCACCGGCATCCTAAGCGCCTTGGCCACCGGATTAGGGGCCATACCCGTCCACTTCCTAAAATCCAACTCAAAACTGGTCCGCGCTTTCTCGTGCGCCTTTGCCGCTGGAATGATGCTCTCGGCCTCGGTCTTCTCGCTCGCCCAGGAAGGCATTGCCTTAAAAACGCAAAACCCTTTCGCTCCTTATGTGGTTATGCTCGGCCTGCTTTTAGGTGCCACGTTTTGTTGGCTGACCGAAAAACTGGTTTCGAACCATCACCATTCCAATATTTTCACAAAAGGCTTCTCGAAAAAAAGTTTGTTGGTTTTTATAACGATGTTCATCCATTCCATACCAGAAGGGATTGCCATTGGTGTTGGCTTCGCGACGGGAAATATGCAATTTGGATTGATCATGGCTTTGGCCATCGCAATCCACAATATCCCGGAAGGGATCGCGGTGTCTCTGCCTTTGAAATCAGAAGGGATATCGACGACAAAATGCGCTTTCATTTCAATTCTGACCAGCATTCCGCAGCCCATCATGGCCGTGCCTGCTATGCTGCTCACTTGGGTATTTCAACCGCTGTTACCGGTCGGACTGGGTTTTGCCGGTGGGGCCATGATTTATCTTGTCGTCGCTGAATTGATTCCTGAAGCCCTCAATGAAGGTGGAACGTCCTTAACGGCCTGGGGGGTCATGCTGGGGTTGACGCTCATGCTCTTCTTAACGCAGATCCTGACTTTCATTCCCAAAAGCATCTTTTCTTAAAATCGATCTTCCCTCATCTGCTCGTCGTAAAATTCCCCAAAACGAATCAGACTTCCTTAACGCCGAAACCAATCTCCGCTTCCGCCACCAATTTTTCTTTCACAAAAGCCTCGGCCCTTAAGAATCCCGCCATTTTCATCATCTTGATCGTTGTGACCTCAAT
>JAHFFT010000081.1 GCA_023247795.1 Candidatus Omnitrophota bacterium | reverse complement strand
ACCTGCTCGATGATCCCATCGTGATTTTCATCATGATACTTGTGCTCGATTTGACCAACCGTAAATGGCGCGCCCTGGCTCAAATGGATTGACGCTCGCCTTTCTTTAATCGCCTGATCATGCAGGAAATAGGCCGTCAAGCTATATAAACATTGAAGTAACAAAACCACGACCAGAAAATTTCGAAACGACGGCCAAAATGGACGGAAAAGAAACCCCAAAATGAAAGCAATGATCCATGGAAAAATGTAATAATAAAATTTTAGAATTTTAAGCCAAACGGTTGCGCCGTTTCCTAAAGCATCTTGATAAAGTCCAATATCAAACAGCAACGTTAGCAAGACCAGGCAAATCAACGTAAAAAAATAAACGCCGGCTATCTTAAAAATCAATGGCAGTCGGGATGGCCGGATCGGCGTTAAATTTTTAACCGCCCTTTTCTTCCTTCCCATCAAACCTCCTACAAAAAAACCTCCCTACGGAGGTCTTTTTTGACAATTTCCAAATTCAGTTCTATGAATAAAAGGTAAATAATCCGAAGAAACTTGAAGGCCTAACTGACAAGCCTAGCTAAAACCTCGACGATCCGTTGGTCCACTTGATCTTTCATACTTCTTAGCGCTTCCAGCGCGCGATCCTTAGGAAAAGCAATACGATAAGGCCGGTCGGCAGTAAGAGCGTCATAAATATCTGCCACTGTCAATATCCGGACCAGAGGATGAATCTGGGTTCCTTTTAATCCGTCCGGATAACCGGTCCCATCGAGCTTTTCATGATGATGTCGAACCAAATCACATAAATTTCGCAAAGACCGGATGGGTTTGATGATCCCTTCCCCGATCTCACAATGTTTTTTCATCATATCCATTTCTTGAGCGGTCAGGGGCCCTTGTTTGACTAATACCTTGTCGGTAACTCCAATCTTTCCAATGTCATGAAGTCTGGCCGCGTCTCTTAACGTGTTGATATCATCCTGGTTCAAATTCAATTCCTCGGCCATCCGCACCACCATTTTTGAGACCCTTTCCAAATGACCACGAGAAAATGGGTCTTTGGCCTCGACGGCCAGGGCCAATGCTGCAATGGTTTCAAAATAGGTTTTTCCCGCGTTCTCATTCAATTTTGAATTTTCAATGGCGACCGCCGTTTGATTTGCTAAATTATTCATCAGGTGAATCTCGTCGTTATTAAAAACCTCCTCGGAACGACGCCCACAAACCAAGATGATCCCGATCACATGATCGTGCAACACTAACGGCGCGCAGAGCAACGGCACTCGAAAAAGGGTCGCATGACCGCCATCTCGAGGAATTTTATCAATGATTTGCGCCTTTTTTGATTCTAAAACATCTTTAAAAATTGGATTATCACGACGGAATTTAAGCAATTTGGCATTGGTTAAATGCTTGCCACAAATGCTTTTCACAAACATTTCCTCCGGGATATTGTCGTTGACTAAAATGATCAATCCGATATCAGCCTGAATGGCTTCGGTGACCGTCTCCACAATAAGATTGAGAAAATTATCAATATTATCCATTGAGATGATCCCTTCCCCCACTCTCGCAAGAACGGAATGAAGAGTTTTCTTGGCCAACTCAAGATTTCGCACATTTTCTTCTAGGGCGGCGATGATTTCGTTGAAAGATTTTGCTAAAATGGTTATCTCATTACCGTCACCGCTGCTCAACGCCCGGATTTGGTCGGGACCTAAGATCTCCTCGAGGGCTTGCCGATTTTCTTTAGTGATATCAATGATTTTTCCAATCATTGAACGCATGGCAATATACCCTACTGCGACACCCAAAACCATAAAAAATAAAGTCAGGCTTAAATTGCTTTCCGTAATATCAATTCGTCCGATTTCGCGCAGCTGCATATACAAAAAGTAAAGGACGCTGACCGGAATGATGGACATGAGAAAATAAAGGACCGTCATCTTGCGTAAGATAGACGAATTCTCAAATGAGGTGAGACGTATTTTGAGTGCCATGCTCTTTTTTGCCTCTCCAATCAATAGTTATAAACAATTATACCATAGAAAGTTATGAAAAAAAGGGGGTTGTAAAAAATAATTGCGGCTCGAATTTCTCCGACTTAAACTTGCTGATCCGCCGTAGAAACATTGTTTCTTCGGTGAGACTTCTCCGCTTTTTTGCTTCGCAAAAAAACGGAGAGGGTGAGATTTGAACTCACGATCCCGCAGAACGGGATAACGGTTTTCAAGACCGCCGCATTCAACCACTCTGCCACCTCTCCCCAAAATGCATCAAATTGTCACGACACCTCACTCCGTCTGCAAATAAGCGCAGTATAGAATGTGCCGCTTCCAAAATTTTATTATCCAGAGATGCGGCCAACCACTCTGCCACCTCTCCAACAAACCAATGGTTTAACTTTCGTATAAAGGGTTTCCTTCAAAGAAAAGCAATCCAGAATGTGCCAACTTCCTTCTTCTTTCATTTTGTAAACGGGGACAGTCCCTAAAGGGACAGCCCCCTTTGTCTACCACTCTGCCCTCACCGCGGCCAGGGGATTTTATGATATAAAAACTGATAATGCGCTATGCCGGTCTCTCTAAAACGCTGAAAAAATTCCATAAATACAAAATTCGGATAACTTACACCTAGGAGCGCGGCAATGATCAACAAATTCGCGATATAAATCAGCCCCATAGAAAAAAAGTAATGCGCTTTGATGACACTGCTGTCGGCATCATAAATCGTTCTCGCTGACAGAACAACATGCATAGACAGAGTGAATCCAAACAAAAAGACCATATAACGCTCAATCCCGCGAACCGTTGTAAACTGAGTTAGCAAAAAAAGGGTGATCAGCACTAAAAACGGAATGACCGGAAACGCCAAAGGAACAATTTGCGATAACCCTTCCGAAAAACTAAAGATTTCCGAAAAAATTTTATGACCAATATCATAAACACCTTTCAACGCGAATAAAAAGATGTAGGAAATGACATAGGCCAGCATG
>JAHFFT010000032.1 GCA_023247795.1 Candidatus Omnitrophota bacterium | reverse complement strand
TACCCAACATCGCAACAAGCACTTCTATTTCTTTGACCACCCCACTCCTCTGCCAACACTCCAATTCATCCACAAAAGAGGACATTGATTCCTCTTCAAATCTCTTAAAGACCGGATCATTAACAAGGCGGGTCATTGTTAAGTAAATATTCTTTCCTTTTGTACTTTTTGTATTATCTTGCAGATACGTTATGACTTCGTTGCGGGCATTCCTGTTTTCTAAATTAAAACCTAAAATGGGATCCTCGATTTTTCCCATAAGATAGCCTCGATAATGCTTTATTTTTTCGTAAAGCTCCTTTGTAAGGGTGCGATGAGACTCATATCGAATATCCGCCGCCAAAGAATTTTCACCGCAAAAATCTTGAAGGCTTTCGCTGGCCTCGACCACGCCACTCAAATCATATCCCTGATGCGGAAGCAAAAGAACAATGGAACGAACATATCCGAAATAAAAACGAATATCTTCCCTGCTTAACAATGTTCTAAGGGAGTCTTCGACATCACTGATCCTCTCATCAATATTGCCGCCCATAATTCGTTTTTGCATCATCATGACTGCTAATCTTGACAAATAAGGGCTGGCGTTTTCCAGATCCAATGACGCTATTTCAGAAATGAGCTGAGCAACATCATCCCAACTGATCGAGAATTTAGCCTCTTTTGATGAAAACAGCTGTTCCAGCTTTTGAATCTTTCCCTCTGCTAGCGTTATTCGTCCGCTCTGACGCCGAATCCGCATCTTAGGCATTGCTTGTTGTGGGGCTGTTAAACCAGGATACAAAGGACCGACGGAAAGATCAGCGTCAATGTCAAGGAAACCCGGGGATGGCTGCTTGTCTAAATTTGAAGTCAATGATGTTGCCCTAAAATACTTTAAATACACGATGAGGGCTATGATACCAGCACCCAGGGTTATCAAAAAAATCCCCATACTGTGATTTTCCGCAACTGAATGGGCTGCCTCACGGTCTTGCGGGTTGAACGAAGAAGGTCTTAGATCGCCCACCTGCAAATCAGCTTCTTTCCCTTTTTCAAAAACATAAACAACATTGGGGATTAAGAGCGAGCCATAATCATCATAAATTTTTATGATTGTCTGCTGCGGATCATAAGCTAGAAGATTGCCAAACCCTTCACTTTCTAATAAGGGAATGAATGAGGTGTCCTTGTCGTCCAGGATGATAACTCGATCTCCGGGTTGCAATAAATGTTTTACAATATCTGTTAAAATAATGCCCTTCATCACCCGATTATGTTCTGCATTGGGGCCGATGGGAGAATAGGTCTCAAAACCCTTAAGCACCAAAACGAATGGGTGAACAGCCGACCTCATTAGGTCACGATAATCATTTATCACATGCGCATCGCGTAGGCCGACCTGTTCCAGGTTTTGCCCTGCTGTCCGCTCTGCTTGACTGCCAAAAACTCTATCCAAAATCAGTTTCCCGTCGCTCAAATCCTCCGCATGGATTGTCAGAGGGATTGTTTTCGCAAACATCGCGAAAACCAGATCCTTGCCTATCAATGGATAAACAACCGTCCCGGTCAAATATCTTTGATCGAATAGCCCCTGAAGAAGATCTTTATACACTAAGATCAAACTCTTTTCCCTTTCCGGATCTTCCTCAGCACTGAATTGACTGTTTTGATACTGTTGAAAGTCACCGGCCATGCTCTCTGTATATTTTTGTAGAATTTCTGAAATAGACTGACCTTCTAATTGCAGTGGTGATTGTAATAAAGTCTGCGCATATCCGGCAATTTCAACAAAACTTTTACTGCCCCCCAGAGCCTTATCGTCAAAAGAAGTAAAAATTCTCGCTTGATCCATAAATGCTTCTGGGTCAACACTAACTCCTCTTCCAGCGCATAAGACATCTCTTGGTCGAGCTAGAGGGCCAACATGGATCCATGAGTTAGAAAAAATCGGCCCGGTTGAATTTGCGCCGATCATAATGATCGGGCCTTTGGAATAAACTCCTTCATGATTGAAATAGGAAGGGCCAAGCAAAACGATAATATCTGGATCGTTATTAGCAAAATTTCTTGATTTTTGACCAGCATATTCTTCATTTAGAAAAATATATCTAAAATCTTCTAGTCTTCTATTAACCGTCTCGGGATGTAGACTTAAAGCATTCTCAATCTGAGCACGAAATGCTTCAACTGCTGGCACTAATGCTATCTCTGGACAACCAAATTCCTGTTTAAGTCTGTTTAAATATCTTAAAATTTCGATCTGTTTATATTTATTTAAATCAGCAATCGGTCTATCAATAACTCTCTCTCTTGATATAGGATTTTCTGATCTGATTCCTTCCTTAGCATACAAAAGTCCTCGCGGATCAGAACCTCGCGCAAGAACCACCCATGCATTTGAAATAATTACTCCTAGCGTTTCTGCTCCTAACATAACAATGGGGCCGTTAGATATGACACCATATTGATTTCTATAAGTGCGGCAAAGTACGATCATTGTATCCGGATCAGTATTAACAAAATCTTTTGCCTTAGTACCACAATATACGTCATCCAAAAAGACATATGTGTATCGAGATAAATCTCTAGCTATCCCTAGTCTGGAAAAAAGAGCTCTGATTTGCTTAAAGTATCTACGATGACTTGGTTCTTCTGATGAATATGCTTTTCCAAAGACGTTAGACCTACCTATAACCGCTAACGCCTCATCAATAATTGTTAACGCTCTTTCAGTTGAAGACGATTGATCGGCAATCTGATTGATATCTTGCTCGATGATTGAACCGTCAATAATTCTCTTTATTTGTATTCGCTGTTTGTAAAAGAACCAGAGCCCTAGCAGTAAAACAGCCAAGACCGACAGCGCGAGAAGGAAAACTGAACCAATAAAGAAATTACCAGTCGGCCTCTGATCAACCACAGCAGTAGGATCGATATCTCTGTATTCCGCTAATTCACCAACCGGTATTGTCGAATAAACCCTATCACCTCGAGGGCCGGAACGGGTATCGACCGACTGATACCATTCATAGAACTGCACCAAGAGCAACAGCGCCATCCCGCCCACCGCGATAAGTGAAGGTTTGGCCGGAAACAATTCTCCGATCAAGAAAATATGCAGGAATTGCGCGTAAATAATGGTCTTATAAATCAGTCCGTATTTTAAAGAATCGAATAAAAGCCGCAACTCATCATTAAATGCCAGAAAGCGGGCAAGCCACTTTTCATTGAACGGCAAGACCTTAACAATGATTGGCTCAAGCGCGATCAATAGACCCAAAAACGGCGACAACAAAATCATTGTTATCGACACCAGGCCCGCTAAAAAGTACAAGTGTTTCCCGATGAACCGCCAAAACCAAAATCTCCAGCCGGTATATTGAGGAATTTCTCCCACTTCTTTTATTAACAATTCTTTCATACCAATATGTTCCCGCTCCCGCAATACGCCGCGGCCGATCAAAAGCCGGATATGGTCTTTAAATTTCGGCAGATTTTCGTGTAGCAAAGCAGCGTCGTTGCCAATATCCACCCGTACCTTGCCATTTTCGATGGGGCCAGTAAAAATATTCACGATCCTCGGTGCTGACCGTCGGACATTGCGGATTTTTAACAAGATCGTGATCAGCGGGATCGTGACAAAGGCAATGATCGTTGCCGGCAAAAATGTTCTGATCAGAAAATCGTTCAAAGCGGGAATGTTAAAAATATAACTGTGCATTGACTCAACCTGCAGAAAACCAAGCAGCATGACCGCCAAAGACTTGGCAAAATAAAAACTCAAGGCGATAGGCAATCCATACTCCACCAAGAACTTGACCGCTCCCAGTAAATTGGGGGCCCGCAAACGATATTTGATAAGGACCGATTTCCAGATATAACCTCGATAGGCTTTATTGACAAACCATGACTTAAGTGTGAGCGGAATCAGATTGGCGGAATCATCGGTTTGGGATGACGCGAAACCTCGACCTTCCGGTGATTGCTTAAACTCATTGACGGCAGCCTCAAGATAGCTTTCAACTTTTACAATCGACGCGTTTAAAGTGGCCGGCAGACGATTGGCATTCTTATCTTTTGCAACCTCAGCCAATCGAATATTTTTTACCTGCGGATGATACATCCAATTGAATAAGACCGAAGTCAAATAAGGCGCAACATGTCCGAGAAATACCGCCAAGATCCCTTGCAGCAGCCATGGCCATTGCGGCAGAATAAAGGACCGTAAAATCATAAACGAAGTTATCATCAAAGCGCCCAACAAATAAGGATGTCGGCGATTGAATTCATTGATCTTGTCCCACTCGAGCCTTTCAAGGCGGTCTTTGTTAGCTTCATAATATCTAAAGAAAACTTTCCATAAAGCTCGTCGCTGACAATCGGACATGGCATCGACCGTTTGCTTTGACAATCCAACAACAAGACGCGTCACCTTACCAAAATGGAGTCTTAACAAATCAAAAGCCAAAGATCCTCCACCAATGAGCACAAAAAAGAGTGGGATTGAAAATGGAAGATAGCGCGAGATAAAATTCAAGACCCCCCGGAAAACAGCGCTGAATCTCGTGTCCTGAAGAGCGCCTGCCAGGAACCCGAGCAAACTCTGAAGGAGATGTTGCCCGGGAAGAGAAAACAAAAATACCCCGACAAAAATGCCAATGAAATCTTTGTAATGAAGTCCGTTGGATCGACGCAATTGTGTCATCACCAGAGAATACATCCCCTGCATTAAAATCGCGGCGGGGATCATATACGAAAGATTTTCTTGTAGAAACATCATGACCGCGTCAGAAAAATGAAAGAGAGAAACATTCCCCGCCCATTGCAGCGTTCCTAAGCCGAAGATGATGGTCGATATGCTTTTGGCGATATTCATCGCGTTCCATAGACGAATATCGATCCCGCGGTCTTTGATAAAGGTAAGACGTTGTTGGACCTTTTCCGGAAGGGAACTTTCTAAAGGATGATTGACTATTTGGTTGAAACGCTGATGCAGCGCTGGGAACTGATTAGCCGCGCCCAAACAGATGATGCCGAATGATACTGCCCAGAGACCAAATGTGTGCGCCTGATGTTGAGAACGATACGCGGCAGGAAGATCATCGCTGCCTTTGCGATGTCTGGTGCGATCGGCCAACCATTGGGACAAATAAACCCCGAGGATTCCAAGTCCAAAGAAAAATAGAACACACCCGTTAAATGGCACCGGAAGACATTTTTGCGAAACCGGAGCCGATAACGCGGGCGACGACGGAACCGGTGATCCTTGCTTTGGCTGAACATTTTTGGGCTGTGGTGTCGGCGTAGAACGTTGGTTTGCAGAATGACCGCCGGCAGATAATGCCTTTGAAAATTTGTCCCCTAAACGAACTCCATCGGCACTTTGGGGATCCAACAGTGTTGCAGCCTGGAGATAAGCCTCGCTCGCCTCACGATATTGAAATACCTTCATCTGCGCGTCACCCAAGTTCTCATAAAGACCTGAATTGTTGGGTTGCAGCGGAATCATCTTCTCAACCAATTCGATGAATTTAAGATATTCCTGCTTTGCTAAATAAATATTCCCTAATCGATACATCGTCGCAAGGTCGAGCAGGCCTGAACGAATAGCTTGTTCATAGCATATTTTCGCTTTATCAAATTCTCCATTTTTATGATAACAATCCCCCAGGATGACCAATAACTTAACGTTCTTAGGATTGTATCGCAGCGCGGCTTGAAGCACTGCGATCGCCTTTGCCGTCTGCCCAGTATCAAAATGGATTTTTGCTGAAATCAAACTGGCGCCGAGATTCGTAGGATCAAGCCGCAATGCTCTACGAAAATATTCGGCCGCCTGCTGAAACAGGCCGTCGTGATAATAGGCGGCCGCTAAATACGCCAATAAATCGGGGTCATTATCTTTAAGCTCGACGGCTTTTAAAAACGCGGCAATCGCTTGCTTGACTTGATTCAACTGAGCATAGCTATACCCTAAATTAACATAGGCCAAATAGAACCGAGAATCGAACTCAATCGCCATCTTGAAATATTCGATGGCTTGCTCATATTGCTGATCATGAACACAAACGAACCCGAGATCATAATACAGTCGGGCATCATTGGGATTATCCTGCAACGCGTTTAAGAGCAGACCAATGGCCTGCTGGTATTGACCGTCACGCACATACCGCAAGACGCGCTCATCGAACGCATTTTGTTCTTCCATCGATGGCTGATAAATCAAGCCGCTGCCGGATAAAGGATCCGAATCGGTATGATCAGGCACCGGTATCGACGCTGCCCCTTCCCTGGCCATGAACAAAGCCGCGAAGGCAAGAACAGCAAAACGGTAACGAATACCCTGTAACAAAAATTTCTGATAGGAACATTTGTCATTGCGAGCCAGATAGGGCGAAGCAATCCTACTTGAGCAAGATTGCTTCGGCCTAAAAAGCAAGCCTCGCAATGACACCAGTAATTTATGCGACAAAATACTATCACCTTTTAATAAATTGAGTCTGTCACTTCCTTTGATAACTGCGAGAACAATCAACGCCACGATGATCGCCAGGATAGGAATGTTATGATTTTGCTGATGCGCCGGATAATAGGTGTTCCCCCAATCCAAAATCCGCCGGGCATCAATTTTAAGATCTTCCAGCGGTATTCTAAGAGCCTGTATTGTGAATTTATTCGCCAAACGAAAATCGACTTCTCTTAGCGGGCCGGAATCCACCGGGATCCTGTTATCACCATCTAAAAATCCGTTCACGGTGTACAGAAAATGACGAAAGCTTATTTCATGCGGCGTTCCCTTAAAAATCAATTCCAACCTTGTGGCAAAACCATATTGCCACGACGCTAATAGGATCTCCCGACAAAGGGCCCTTCCTTCAGCGGCCTCAAGATCATCGCTATCTAAGATTCCCGTATCCGCGCCATGCTGGGCTTCGTGATCCGCGACTTGATCAATCATCAGCTGAAGGATCTGACGGTAATGCATTCCGCGGAAAGCTGACCGGTAAAGAAAACCTATGATTGTTCTCAATTTCTTGAGTTCGGCGCGATTTTCCAATGACAGTTGCTCTTCCACATCCTCGTGTGAACGCGAAACACCGCTGATAAGGGTGGGAATAACAGAATCTTTCAACGCCTCAACAATGCTAGCAACGAAGACAATCCTGTCGCCTCCCACCGTATGTCCCAGTGTATTCGTAACAACAATCCTATCTATCTCCTCAACAATAAAGACTGCGATCTTCCTATCATCGATGGGAATGTGCTTGATCTGGACCACCTCGTAAGATTTACAATACAGAAAACTGGTGTCCCGATTGGCAAGGGGCATCACATGAACATAAAAATTCATCGTCAGCAAATGGGCATTCAACGACTCTACCGCTGATTGCACTTGATCGGCATACCGCTCTCGCGATGTCTGCGGAATGGATCCAATCATGGCATTCAACATCTGATTTGACGCGTCGATCATCGGCTTGATATGGCTTAGCAAATCATTGCCGGCCAACGACGCGCCAAGCAGTAATTCCTCCTGAATCCGAATCGCGTCATCTCGATCAAACTGTTCTGGATTTCTACGGATGGTTAACAAATTTTGGGTATACCGCGCCAGGCTATGGGCTAAGAACACCCTCGTTTTGTCTTGCGGACGAACGGCAAGTTGCATACACGCGACCTCCAGATTGACACTCGCATTCATATAAGGGTTTTTCGTCACATCGCTCGCGTCGGCGACTACCTTTATTAGAATATTGAGAAAAACCAATAAATCTTCATCACTGCCGAGCAGACGCTGATATTTGCTTTTCGCTCTTTTGACCAGAGGTTGGTCATCGCTCTTGATATCGAAAACGCTTTCCCAGATTTCTTTATCGTTATCGGTGTACAATTCTACATATCCAAACAGAACATCGGAGATATACTCACCGACCAACTCCTTGTTCGAATAATTTTTATTAAGCGGTCTCTGTGCCTCCTCGCTTTCGCGAAGGAGATATGTAAAATCATCGGACGACGACGGCCGGGTCTCAATGCTGGCCGGCGGTTTCGTCGTTTGATTGGGCTCTCTGCCCGCGACTCCCGTCGGACTTTTTGAAACACCCAGAGACAATAAATCAACAATGATTGCGACTAAAAGAAATGACTTAACGTAATACCACCCGTCTAGATGAATTGTGAGTTGTATCAAAATAAAAACGGCACTCAACAAAATGATTGCGTGCCATAGAGAAAAACTATTCGAAAACGTGTCATGTTGATGACCGCTCGGTAAACCCTTCACCTCCTGCCAGATGGCCGCTCTTTTTTTCCAAATGATGAAACTGCTTACAAAAGCGAACGCGCCCCAGATCAATATTGAGGACCAAGAAACGGAACAGAGAAAAGGATGGATCGGGTGGTCGGAAGATTTTTTCGCCGGCGTGCGTGATGGATCAAAATTGTGGACTTTTTCCCCGCCGAGATACTGCTGAAGAAGGGAATCTTCGGGAATACACGATTTGACTCTTAAAATTTCCTGAACCAATTGTTCTCTCTGCGCATTTTCGAGGAACTGAAATGCCTTGAACAATTCCGTTATGTGATCAAGAACGGCCGATATGGCGGCCGCCTCATCCTTTTTCAAATGGCTTGTGTCAGCGCGTAGCGAATCAATCATGCCTGACAAATATTCCCAGAGAAAAACAATTTCATGAGGCATCCAAGAGTTGATCGTATATTGGGCTTGCTCCCAAGTCTGATATGTTTTCTCGTTTTGTCCTGGTCGTTTGTTTAACCAATCATTGATCAGTGCGATGGGATCCTTTTGTCGATGAAAATCGGTCGCGATCTCCCGTATCAAACGCATATATAAGGACGTGAGCGGCCAATTGGAACCCATCTTAAAGTTTATTGCTGTATTCACAAATATCGTTGCCCGGAATTCTTTCGGGAAAATATCCAATACTTCCGAAGACAAGGCATCATTGCCGGAAATCACTAAGATCGTATTCTTGGTTAACTTGAAATCACGCTCAATGATCTTCCCGCTCTTATACTCCTTCAATTTTATTTCTTCTCCGTGATATAATTTCCTCAAAACTTCAATACCGATCAAGTTAAGGTTAACTCTGACCGCTCGCGTTCCTAAAGCGGTTACCAATCTTTGCGAGAGGGCCAATTTCCCGGAAGTCATCGGCCCAGAGATTAAGATTGAAAACCGTTGCTTATCAGGGATTCTTTGCTTGATCTTACTGATGATCTCTTCGATTTCTTTTTGCTTCATTTTTTCCTGACCGGCCATGAGCCGGTCTAATTTGCCGTCCAAGGATATCTGAATCAATTCCTCAACCGTTTCCGGAACAAGCTCAAATCGCGACCGTCCTCGATAAGGTTGCCTCCAAACTCCGAAATGCTCACGCAAAGATTCGTTTCTCGCTAACTCCGCCTCGGCAACGCGGATCAAACTGATCACCGTGGCGGCCTGGCGCCAGCTTACCCTAAGTTGTTTCATTTTTTCGTAGACCGCCACAACGCCTGAATGCATGGTTTCCTTCAAATGCTGATTGATCATGTATTCGCTCCAGTGTTCATTGCGCGACAAATTTTGCAACCATTCATAATAAGAGACCGTAACCCCGCCCGTATTCGCCAAAATATCTGGGATAATCACAATCCCCTTCTTGGCCAATATTTCATCGGCGTCTTTCGTCGTCGGGCAGTTAGCCCCTTCAACAATCAATTTCGCCTGAACCCTTGCTGCATTATCCTTATGGATAACGTTGCTCAAAGCGCAGGGGAAAAGCACCATGACATTGACTTCCAGGACATCGACCGGCGAGATTTCCTTTTCTCCAGGAAAATCAGCTAAATCGACCTCCCGCGCCCCTTTCTTCAATTCGTCTTGCCGCCATTGATACAAATGCTCAATATCAAGTCCGTCAAGATTAAAAATGCAACCAAAAGGATTTCTTTCACTCTTGATATGATTGCTGATATGGGTCACTTTCATCTTTGCCTGGTGCGCAGCCAAAGCAGTATGAATACCGACATTGCCTGATCCTTGAACCGCACCGGTTTTACCCTGCACGTCCCTCCCAATCCCCAATTCAACACCGATCAAATCCATGACTTTACTGGCGGTATAAAACACCCCATTACCGGTTGCCGCCTCACGGCCTAAGGATCCGCCTTTATCTTCAAATTTATTTGTGATCACGGCCAGCGCAAACGCTCTTGCCGGATCCTTTTTAACTAGATCAAAATAACCGTCATAATACAGGACATCTTTTTCGGTCTTATCCGTTATTTCCTTGGACACTCTCTCGTAGAGGTATGTTTGAACTTCCTGTTCAAGCAATCCTTTCTCGAATAAAACTTTAAAATATTCATCCATAAACCAAGCGGTTACTTTTTTGTCAGTCCCGATATCCGTTGCTGGAATATCAATCAACGGACCGAATCCATTGATATCCTGCTCGAGAACCGCCCGGACATATCCCCTGGTGATCTTTGCCAGATCGTTATCCGTGTATTGTTTGACTTCAATCGGCTTACCTGCCAGATCAAGTGCCGTTAAACATACTCCGCCTTTGGCCCCACCGAAAGGATTTCCAATCAGCGCGTTCTTCAGCGTCATCTCCGTGGCTAAAACGATAATCTTGTTTTGCGTAACATCCAGATGATAACGGATACCTCCCTTGGTTGCCCCCCGGCTGGAATTGTGATAAACGCGCCAGCCTTTGAATTTCAATTGTTGGCCGTTATCCATCTCAACCAAAAATTCGACGGCTGTCACTTTTTCCAAGTCAAAAAAGATGTTCAGCAAACTTGGATTTAACTGGATCGTCCTGGCCGCTTCGATGATCTGGCTATAGACGTTGTAACGTTCATCTTTGTCCGTCACAAACGACCCATAGGCAAATTTTGGATAAACGTAAAACACCAGGCAATAGAGTTTGATGAATATGCCCCGCCAAAGATCATATGGCCAAATAAATCTTTGAATGAACCGTGCCTTCATGGTTTTCTCGGCGGATGGCAAATCAGGTTGGGAAAAGAACCAGCGGATTTGTCTAAAGAAAAAGATGATATCAAATATTGAAAAATGGGCGATCTTGAGCTGCCAGGCAGCCGCTGCCGGGCTGATCTTCCAGCGAACGGAGCCGTTCACGCGTTCGACGACCGGAGGGCCGCGGCCCGATGGGACCAAATATTCCTCGAGAACTTTAAGCATTTGTTCTAATTTAGAATACCGAAAGCGGACGTGCTGTTCGTATTGGATGTCAAAGTTATTTAAATCAAAAAGTTGGGAATGGATCGACATATCCTCGGCCTGAGGAGCGAGGGCCGCGGTTAGGGCTTTGTTTAAGGTTCTCCAAAAAAGAATAAGACCGACAAGAGCAAGACAAAAAACGACCAGGCTGATAGACGAGGATTGATTTTCTTGATGATCCCCGAAGATCAAATCATTAACCGTTCTATCTTTTGCCCGCATAGCGATGTGATTATGGGCAATCACTTGCG
The DNA here is from genome assembly GCA_023247795.1 of Candidatus Omnitrophota bacterium. GTDB lineage: Bacteria > Omnitrophota > Gorgyraeia > Zapsychrales > JANLHA01 > JAHFFS01. The sequence goes on along the minus strand of JAHFFT010000032.1, from coordinate 11,986 downwards.
CTCGACTCATTGCGTTTTTATCCAGCTCCAGTTCCATACCAAGTTCCTGCAAAGCATAGGTACTCGCCAGATCTGCCAGCTTAAGCGGTGTGAGCTGCCATATGCTGGCAGCCTCTACAACAATGGTTTTTCCCTCAAGCCGGGCATTCACTCCGGTAATATTTTTATTTTTCTGAAACACAAATCCAAAATGCCCAATCCTATCTAATAAAATAAATTCTTTAATGTCTTGATCCTCTTCATATATTGATTCCAAAATCCCTCTTGCTTGTCTGACCATCCCTTGAAATATATCTTCTTCCTGCCGCCCGATGGCAATAGGACGAGGAAGCCCTCTGACGTCAAACGGACGCGACTCAAAAGCCTCGTGAGATTCGAAATCGCGAGCATTCGCCGACACCCAGACATTGCCAAAAGATCTATTCCGGACAACATGACCCCACACCTCAATGCTCTCCGGAATAAAAAGTTTTTTCGCGATCTGGTAAAGTCCAACATCTTTAACGCCTTTGAATAGGAACGGATACCGCGCCTTCGGGAAAAGCTGCTGGGCTAAGATGAAGAGCCACTGATAGACGGTAAAATTATCCTCCAGGGATTCCTGAGTGGGGAAATTCAAGCCATCGGCTATGATCTGATCTCCAGAAATCTTAAATGAATAATTGACCCTCCGCTGATTTTCCTGAACCCACTGAAAGGTCTGATCACCAGAAAATCTACAACGTGCAGAAAAAGGAAAAGCATTCTTGATTTCGATGGACCGACTATTTTCAGACGGATCAGAAATGCTCGCTGATTCGATGATCACATTGTGCAGATAACCCTCCGCGAATCTATATTCTACGTCTTGCTGATCTAATGCGGAAGTTGGCTTAGCGGCGAGCTGTCGGCTTTTGGGCCTTGCTCTAAGTAAACCGCCCGAGTAGTGATAAAATAAAAATACCAGCAGCACCACTAGCATGATAACGGCCGACCTAATGACTGCATTTGTATCAAAAGAAAAGGCCGTTGCGGTACAGCAATTTGGACTCTCCAACCAGCCACGGAAGGGTTGAGTTCCACCGCAACGGCCTTTAAATTCTTCTAACTTATTGTGAATCAAATTGTTATCTAAAGCAAACGTTTTCCCGGGCATGCTGAACGAATTCTTCAACAGCCAAATGGCAATGACCGGCAAAAGGAACAGCAACGCCAAAAACGACAGCGAATGAACTGATGCCAACATATCAAATTGTGTTTCCGTGGCTTTTTGCAAATAACCGCAATGTTCTTTAATGCTCTCCTGACCGTCTCTTAAAACTTTCAATTCACTATTTATTTCTGCCAACTGTTTTCTAATATTTTTTTGTTCTGAAGTATATATCTCATTTTTCTTTTGCGCAATCGCCAAGATTAGTTGTTCCCGTTTTTTTATTTCGCTTTTTATCTTTTCTTCTAAATCCCAAAGCGTTCGCTTTTTACCTCCAGGCAAATCATGAGGAATCCATTTCTTTCCCAAGATACCTTCACCATCAAACTCACTTTTATAACTTTTCTTAATTTTATCTCTGGCCTTCTCAAAGCCCCCTTCAGCTTTTGCTATTTTTCCCTCAGGCCCATCAAATTCATTGACCTTTTTATTTAGCGCTATAATCTCCGAATTATTTTCAACTGCCACTTCGATCTCACGCCAAGCTTTCTCTAATTCAAGTTTGGCTTTCTCTTTAGCTGCTTTCAAAGGTTTCATCTGCTCCAAAATCACCGTTCCTTGCTCAATGACCTCTTTCAAACTCGCCCCTTCAGATATTTGTAAATCCCAATCTAACTTGCGTCTCAAATCCGCGACAACGTATTTTATTTGTCGAACAGATAGCGCCTCTTCCCTGGAAAGTTCTCTATTTCTCACCGGTTCTTTAACCTTATTTGGTTCTGCCATCGGCGATTTAACAAATTCTACCGTCTTCCCAGGCTCTGATGTCGCCGTGGCCAAAATTTGCGTGTTCTCCTTCCTTTCCTCGATGGCTACCGGAGGAGATACGGGCTGGAGCGGCAACGGCGCATCAACTCCTCTAGAAGTGACACCAAAATCTTCAGGTTGCTCTAATACTGTGTACGTTTGCTGCGAAACAACAGGGGCAACAACAGACTTCGTAAGCGCATAAGCAGTATATTTTATGACTGGCTCTTCCTTATCCTCAGTCGCAGACTTTATTGCTCCTTTATCAGGAATGGTTGGCTGCGCTGTCATCGGGGTATTGGGGTTAGTAACATTTGCTTGCGGTTTCTTAACCTCATCCGCCAAAGCAACAGCAACTGCTGTTTGCGGCGGCGCTTTTGTCTTCACGGTGTCGACTTTAGGCGAAGGCTCTTGAGCCACTGGTTGCGCTGGGCTAACTTTGCTGATATTACCTGACTGGTTATCCTCTTTCATCGCCTCGGTGACCATTTGCAGAGATTGTTCATTCCCCAGCTCAAGCGGCCCGTAAAAGCCGACCCGCTGGCCGTTTTCCCGAGCCTCCAAAGTCGGCTTCACAAACCCAACATAAACGCAATTTAAAATTTCACTGTGCTGAAAACTAATCTTTTCAAAGGCATTTAAAACGGCTGCTGGAAATTCAGCAAGTTTTACAATAACTCTCGAGTAATCACTCTCTGAAATTGCGAAATGCATTTTTATTCCGGCGTATTCCGAATCAACTCGTTCAACTTTGTTATATGGCTCAATAATAACGGTAAGAATATAAAACGTCTGTATACTCTTGAACGGCCCCCATCCCAACGTTACTTCAACTTTGTTAAATCGATAGGCGATAAGGCCTCTGCGCCGGCCTTTAAATCCATTTTCAGCACCCAATAATTTTTGAATTTCAAGATAAAACTCTTGACCCGTCAAAACGTCTGCTGGGTTGGAAACAAAGCCTGCATTGAGCTTAACGATATCTTTTTCCTCCAATTTTTCTTTCTCGAAAATTCTTTCCATCCCTACCTTGCTAGAAAATGAACTCCATTTCCCACCATTGCCATACTCCCATCTACCTACTTGGTTCAATACCCCCTCCAACTTCCTTCTTTGCTTATTGAATTCTTCCGTGGGGTTAACATATGAGACTCTGATAGGTGCAAAAGTTAATATTCCAGCTAGATCGTTTGTGTATTGCGGTCCCACTTTATCAGTGGGTAATTCCTTATAGGTCCTTACTATCACCCCCGGCCGCTCTCTATCAGACAAAGCGCCTTTCCCGGCAGTCGGCGGGGTACTTTTATCGACGACTGGTGAAAGAACCACGGGTTCAGGCAGCGCTGGCGGCGGTTGCTTGGCTTTTTCAGCTTCTCTAACAGAAGTCTCATATTGGTCAAAAATTTCATGGATTTGATTTACATCCAATTCTCGCGATTGATTACCGGCGTCTTCCCAACTTTCTTTTGCATCCGTTAAGGCTATCACATCCGAAAAACCCTTAACCTGTTCAATGAAAGAATCGATCACTGCCAACCGACGCTCTAATTCTTCTTTTAATAGTTTCAATGCTCCATCCAAACCATCCATGTTAATTTCCGGATAAGGATTGCAAAGTCCTTTGACTGTTGTCGCCTCTGCTCTGATCCCTTCGAATTGTTGCTGTAATGCTTGCTTTATTGCATTAAATTCCTCTACTATCGCTTGCCGATGTTCGTCTAACTCTCTCTGCTTTTGCAAAGCTTCCGCTGCCGCTCTCTTCTTTGCTACCTCGGCTTCCCTCACACTTTTTTCTCGAGCCAGCCGTTCCGCGTTTAATCGTTTTTCATCTGCTTTCACTCTCGCTGCGTGAATGGCTTGCGTTTGCCCTGGCTGATCTTGTACATCTGGCGCAATAATTCCTCGCGATGTTGCCACGTCATCGCGAACAACATCCGCTGTCGAAGCGCTAGCAGAAGCTATTCTGATCCGCTGGTCTGCAACCGTTTGATTTCTTAGAATGGTTGGACCCGGTGTCGTCAAGAACGTTTGTTCAACAACTTTTTTCGGATCGGCATTTTGGGTTTCTGCCATCGCCTGCTCAACGATCGTAACGGCCGCAGCAAAATCTGCCGTATCCACCACGGCAAGTCCGTCGAGTTTTCGCAAACGATCTTGCTTTTGTGTGTCGATCTGTTCAAGAGAACACCCCCTGAAATCAGCACTGATATCGTCAACCTTCTTCTTTACGTCATTGAGACTGTCTCGCAAAGCCGCCAATTTTGTCATCAGGACGCCTAATTCGTTTTGCAATTTCGCGACTTCTGGCTTTCTGTATTGTGTGTCTTCATCCAAAATCTTAGGATAGCTACTGACGCACAAGATTTTTATCTCATCAACTTTTCTTTCAGCATCACGATACTGATGATCCAACGACGCTTTGATTTCCAACCCTTTGGCTATGATCTCTTGCCCCGCGTTGCTCTGTTTTTCTTCCAACTCCTGGCGCTTTATTTCTTCTACAACAATCCTCTTCGCTTTCTCTTTCAGCGCTTCATCTATTTGTCTTTCCAGCCCGCTCAAAGCCTCTTCTAGAAATGCAAATGTTCTATCAAAATCCGCCTTTTCCAAAGCTAACTTAATCTTATCAAGACCATCGCTGCGTCGGGATGCTTCCCGCTCAATACCATCTGGATTGATACAAGCAAAATCAACGCTGATTAAAGCAAGCGCTGTATTGAAACCTTCAAGCTGCTGTTCCACCAAACTCAAATACATTCCTAGCGAACGCGTATCCATATTTTCGTTTTGGGCGCGAACGCGTAGTGGACTAGCCAACTCTTTCAATGTCTCGATACTGGCTTTATACTTCTGAACAACAGCGTCTAACTGCTGTTTCTTTTCCTGGACCATAACGCTCGCCGCTTGACGCTGCTGCTCGACGGCTGCTTTCTGTACCTCTTTTTCTTGTCGCTGCCGCGTTTCCAATTCCCGCTGAGCCATTTTCCTTTGCCGTCCCTGCTCCTCTGCTTCTTTTTTCTCTTTTTCTTTTTGAGCATTCTCTGCCGCAATCCGGGCCTGTTCTGCCTCATCTTGAGACTGTTGCTGGGCGTCTCCTCGCTTTTTTGCTTCCGCGACCGCGGCGTCTTTCCTTTCCTTCTTTTCCATCTCAGCTTGTTGTGCCCGCTTTATCGCTTGGGCGATGAGTTGCATATTGGCAACAAACTCCGTCGTATCCACATTGTCAAGGTCTTGCGCGCTCTGCAAACGCGCTTGCTCTTGAACAGCGACCTGATCTATGGGCAAACGATTGAAGTCTTCATTGACTCCTCGTAGAGTCGCTAGCTGCGCATTGACCCTATTCTCCAAGTCTGTCTGTAGTGTTTCAAACAGCTGGATCGCAATGTTGTAGACCTGCGCCGCGCGTATTAAATCTTCGGCCTGGTCTTGAATTGTTTGCAATTTCACGGACAGAGCTGTTCTAATTTCTTCCTTCTTTCTTATAACAGCGTCGGACGCGCTCGCCGCGGCCGGAGATATTCCTGACCCGATCGCGCAGGATTTATTCGCGGCATCAACCATTAGGTCGAAACGCGATAACCAGCTTGACCCCTGATACTCCACATAAATCTTGTCTGATTTGGGGAGAACGATATTCACACTGCCAAAAATGATTTTGATTTGCTGGGAAGGCAGGACTGTTAATGAACCATCAGCAGCGGGAATGTAAACCGTAACATTCTTAAGGAATTGCTCTCTAAATTGATCTTGTCGGTCAGTGGGGATATCCAGCGACGGCATACTGATACGGAGCTCTTTATCATCAGTGGACACTTTAACCGACAGCGACGGTGGAGCATTGATGCCAGGAAGTTTATCCAGAATCAATTGATTAACAGCAGCCGCGATCTCAGCGGTATTTCCTGAAGAGACAGTTAATATGTCCCGCGCTGGTTGCGAAGCAGGTAGCGAAGCTGCCGCAGGCACTTGGGACAACGACAGAATACTAACAATATTCTTGTAATCCGGCTCAGGCTCTTTGACTCCCGGCTCTTCCTCCAGACGCTCTTCTAACACCGGAGAGGCCGTGGTAAAGACCCCGGTCAAACTCTGGGACTGATGATAAGGATAACGCAGCGGCCAGTAATGTTGCTTCTCCAGCGGTAAGCCAAGGGTGGAAACCTCCAGGAACATCGCCTCAAAAAAGACCTGCATGGCAATGGACTGCTCCAGGGGCTCAATCATGGTTTCATGTAACTTTTGAACAATTTCAGAAGTGCCTTCAAGATCAAGATCGCCGATGTTAAAATGCTTATGCGTCGCTCTTTTATCATCCAATTTCCCATATCCAATCGTGACGACCTCAGGCCAACCCATAAACCACCGTTTGAAATAACGCTCAAAACCGCTTTGTCCTGACTTGACCTTTATTGCCTCACGAATAATACCCTTACGGTCTTCTTCATTATAGGGAACGTTCAAATAAAACAGACTTCCACGCACCCATCGATGAGATTGTTTTGCCCCCCCATGGCTCAAGAAATTCCCGCCATGAACCTCAACCGCTGTTGACGCCGGACTCAACGCATTCAATTTGCTGGCCAGAATTTCACCAGTTTTATACACAATCGGTATGCCCCCAATAACGATGGACCGTTTCCCCATACGCGACCATCTTTCCCGTCCCTGATACACCCGCATAAAAATGGTCGAAATATATTGAATAAAGAAATAAAGTATACATTCAATCACCCTAACAAGAAAAGACGGATGCGCGCCAAAAATAAACCCTGCCGCCTCAAAAACCACCATAATAAAAATGTAAGCCCTCGTGCTCAAAAGTGAAAAAGAAAGTTCCAAGATATGCCAGGCCCATTTTTTTCTGGCATAAGTGGTTAAGTCTTTATGTAAAGCAGAATCGGTCGCCGCTCCCGAAAGATTCCTGCCCGTTATCTTTTCACTGTTACTAATAACATTTTTCATGTATTCGCGCATTTCCTTGATGTCATCCCTGGTGGCCCCCATCGCGAACGGCTCATCCTCAGGATAAAGACCACGGAATTGTTCCGCCAAAAACAAGGCCAGTTCATTGAGGGTGGCGAACATGGCTGTTGTCGATACTGTTGAAGGTTCTGATGGTCTAAGATTGGCCTTGGTGACAAAAATCCGACGGGAAAATTCTGCTTTGCTCTTGAACTTCTCCCCAACAGCCATCCCCATCACCGAATCCACCCGATTGGTCATGACAAAAACCCGGCCCGGGAACATATGCTCTATCTTTCCGGTCCCATAAAGCGTTGGAAAAGTCTGTCCGGATTTACTGAGTGATAGAATGATCGTTCGTTTATGGACACCCAGCTCCGTTGCATGTAAGATCAAATCATTTGCCGCGATCGCGGCACATTTGAGACCAGGGAACAGTACCTTAAGAATCTGATTGAACTGCTCACCCAGCCAATAAGGAATCTCAAACCCAGTTAGCACCAGATCCAATTTCTTCCACTGGGGTGACTCCTCTCTTTTTGCCGACAACTGCGAAAGGTTTCGTCCGTCACCAATGAGATCAAAAGCCTTTTGCAATGCCCGCTCCATCAGTGGATCAATGAACGAGGCGATTCTTTCAGCAATGCCATCCTCAATATCATCCGCATCGATTGATTTTTCACGCATCCCCCTGGCCAAATCATTCGCTCTCTCGCTGATCCATTGATCAATGACATCATTGATATGCTGTTCAATATTTGTTTGTTTTCGTATTTGCCGTATCAATTGCAATCTTAATTTTTTCGCTTGGTCCGCGGGTAAATTATTCTTTTCAACAATACCCCGCAAATATTCCCGCAAACGCTTTCGTATCACATGAGCATATGGGTTTTCGTCTTTCATTTGTTTTTCTAATTTTAATGAATTCAGCATTTCCAGGAAGTCTTCACCGGACAATCGATTAAACGATTTAGGATCTAACCAATCCTTACTAATTTCGTCAATCATTTTCGTGTTGTCATTAACATCCTTTCGGACTACGGGTTCTCCTTCAGGATACTCAATTAGGGGTTCATAGAAATCGTTACTTGAATCTAGCGCAAACCTCCTGTCATCAATTTCATCCTTGCTCAATTCGCGACCCAGGTTACCGGAATAAACTCTCATCGAAAACGGATCAGCATGATCATTGCGCAGAATCGCGTCCATGACTTCTCCTTTATCACGAGAATCCATAACCCAGCGGTGGGTCATGTGTCCTTTGGCCCCATATTTTGCCTGTAACGTCAACGGTTCTGAAGAATAGGCAAACATTTTTTCCACCAAATTGTAACCAACCGCCATGGTCTGATTACGGGAGATAATGGATACACCATTGTCATTGAGTGATGATCTTACGCCCAAACCAAAGGTTCCAGCGGCTCTTTCATCAACTTTTCTGGTGGCCGTATAGCGGTCATGCGTGAAAAAGGCTTCAACAGCGGTATGGACAAAACTCCTAATCGTGGCCTCATCAACTTTCCACTTCTTGACGATATCATGCCTTTTAACGGCTTCGAACACTTCGTTTTCAAATGCTTGCAGACGATTGTATTGGTCCCTAAGGTCAGGCCGGCTGTCCAGCATTTCTTCAGTCACCCAAATATCCAGAAAAGGATTGTCACGATTTCGATCTTCCCATTTTAATCGCGGTCTGGATAAATCCATGGCATCATTTTTATTACGATTTTCAAATATCCTTTCAATCAAGCCCGCCAACTCTTTCCGATTTGATTTTGAAAGCAGAAGATATTTATTCACATATTCGCCAATAATATCTTCTTTGTTCTTTAAGATATGCAAGGTGTGTGCCAAGGCTACCGCTGAATCCCACATCCCTTGAGCCAAAAATAACCGTAACACCCCGGCGGCCTTGGGCGAATCGCCAATGGCGGTATTTGTCTCATGCAGTGTTTGAGTCAAAACCTGACCCAACTCAGCATTGGAAAGAGGAGTTCCATCATCCCACATCGCGAAGGTATTGAAATCCCCATTATGGGTAATGATCAAAACCACATACTTATCCTTTCGCTGAAAGCCTTTGCCCTCGACCAACTCCCAAACGATGACTTTTTGCTCGCTGACCCAGATATGCGGATGGGAAGCATTTTCATCCGGTGGACCTGAGGTTGGGGCTCGAAGGTGCATCATGATCCCGTTGACTCCTTTAATAATTTTGTAATCCTTAAACTGCGAACTCTTTAATATTTTTTCCCATTTGGCCAACAAACCCGAAGCAATATCACCCCGTCTGGGATTAACAATCTTGACCATCACTGAACGCAGCAGCCCATCTAAATCCTCCAAGAACTTCTGGATTCCCGCTGTCCGTCCTCCGCGCACACTGATATGATTAATCTGCGCTTTAATGACATCGCTCTCCAATCCGGGATAGGAGCCATCCAGCGCGTCAATCCAGAAAAATCCAGTATTTCCGCAAAAACACCGCCCAGGCAGTGCCCAGAATAAATCAGTGAACAGCGATAATAGCAACAGCACGGACATTGCCGCGAACACCGGCCAGCCCAAGACCGGCATATAAAAATGCGCAAAAACCATTGTTAATATGCTTGCCACAATCCCTCCATAACGAATAAGCTCTTGATCTCCCTCCGCCTTGACTTCGCTGATATTTATTGATGGGGATTTCTGGGAAAACCATCCTAACCCCAATGGCGCGGCCAAGGCCAACCACTCTTTTTTCGTTAAATTAGCCATTCGATTTTCTAAAGTCCAAACTTCCTTTTTATAATTTAAGAAAAACCCGGTCCAGACATGCGACAATTCATGAAACATCAAGGCCAGCACAAAACTCCATCTGAATTTCAGGACATTGATCAGCGCGCCACTCAAAGTGCCCTGGAAATAAAATGTCGCGCCAACAACCAAGAGATCAAGAGCGAATAAAAAGAAATAGGTCAATCTATTCCGGATTGACTTCTTGCCTTCAGCAGCTGTTATCATCTTCCCCGGCTCTTGCTCTGAATCACTCTGCTCGCTGACAGATGAACCGGATCCTACCACATTTATTGTTGGTGAGGGGGCGGCTGAAAAACAATCGATAGGCTCACGGGCTGGTTCAGTATTTGGGATTGTGATACCGAGATTCTGCCTTTTCTTTGAATCATCCGTACCACCCTGAGCAGGCTTAGGCTGTGATGTTGCTACACCTGCCAACGACTCGGGTTGTAATTCCTGCGCTCCAGAAACAAGGTCAAGAATTAGCTTATAAATGCCTAAGACAAGGATAGAGCCGATCACAAGATACCAAGATGAAGACGACGAAGAGCTTGAGGCATCTTCTCGTGCGGGTTCCGTTTTAATAACGCTAATGCCAGGATCGGACTTTGGCTTTGATAAATCCACGGGTGCATCAGGGGCATTGGGATCCTCACGCGCGGGTTGCGTTTTAATAATGCTTATCCCTTGGGCTCTCACATGACCACGGCCCGGGCCGGATTGAGTTGGCGGCGCGGGGGGAGTATTTTGATTTTTCTTTTTCCTTTTTTTCCACCAATCCTTAACTGATTCCAGCGATGATTCAAAAAACCCGCCTAAACGTCCTAACCAATCTCCCAACCAACCTTGCTTCGAGACAAAAACCAAGACACCAATCGCAACCACACCCTTGATGAAAATGCCCAAAAACGGAACATAACAAAGTAACCTCGACCAGCGGAACGCGATCGGGTAAAGCCCGCAGAGTCGATCATATTCCCGTTGATAAGCCTGAGGATTGATCATTTTAAGTAGCGGTCCATATCGATAGTTGAAAGGCGTGAAATCACCGTTGCTGGTCGCACTGCGGCTTTCCTGCAAAAGCCAGGGAACCGCGGGCTGACCAATCCGCTCCAAGGCATTTTGAATGGAAGATCCGGCAATTCCATAACGATAATATTTTGACAATAGAAAGGCCATATGTTGATGGCGGAACTTCACAAGTCCCAATTGCTTCACCAAAGTCTCTGGTAATTCGGTACTGGCACCCATGTTTTGAGACAACGGGACCGACTGCTGCGCGGCCAAAACCAATGTCTCTCTCTCATTCTTAGTCAAATCCTCACGTCCACTCAATCTCCCTAACATCCCAGAGTACAATTCCAGCGCTGCTGAATTTGCTGATGTGCTCAACACCATAACCGCAAAATCATAGGTGGTTTCGTTCGCTTCATTGATGGGTCCTTTTACAATCCTCTCGCAATGTTGCAGACGAAGATCAAAATAGCCGTCCCGATCCGGACTGGGTAAAAGTCCAAATTGGGATAGCCCACTCAAGCAAGCCTGCCGGACCGATTCACTCTTATCATTTAACCCGTCGCTGAGGACCAATACCGCGGTGGGATCGCCGGATTCGGCCAAGCCAATCGCCGCGCCAATTCGGGTATTTTCATCTCGACTGAATAATTGATCAGCAAGGGTAAAGAGCGGACCACTGATCCTATGGCTTTTGAGTTCATCAATGCGTTGATTCAAAGTGTCAACCAATGACTGCCAATCTCTGCGCTCCAACGATTGCCGATGAACATAGGAAATCCACGGCCTCTCCTCGGCATTCGTTATCGTCTGCGGCCGATAACCAAAATGCACATTGTCCTTGCGACTTTGCTCGTAAGCCCCTTGATCAATCGCTGCTAAGGCTTGCAAAAGCCGCCAATTATGGAACTGCGGATCATCTTTGAACCTCTGATCGACCCTGCTCTGCAAATAACCCTGGGCCACCGCGCCAAAATTTTGAAGTGCTGCTAAAGCGGCATTCATGAGCGGCTGATACGCGCTCCTTTCTTGAGGAGAATCTTTCCAATTGGGATACTGCGATTCGAGCTCTTCGATGATCGCGACCAAATGCTGGGACGCTTGATGACTTTCGTGAGACTGACCCAAGGCTGAAATCATCGCCGCTCTCTTCTCTAAATTTCCGGGCTGCATGGACTGTTCTTTGACCCAGCTCAACTCCGGATCATTTGTCGGATTAAGGACAAAATCAGGATTGGCATAGAATTGCCCAAGGACCACGGCAACCTGCTCTTGCCCCGCGAAATACGGCCTCAT
>JAHFFT010000080.1 GCA_023247795.1 Candidatus Omnitrophota bacterium | reverse complement strand
GCTAAAATGTTATTCAAATAATTCAACGATTTCAACTGCGGATTGAGCGCTTCGGGAAGGTTACGCACCGTCGGGACCGTAATGATCTCCATTCCGTTCTCATAGTAACTCTGCGGATAAAGGCTGATTTTATCAGTGATGATGATGATACTGGGTTTACCAAAACATTTTTTCGGGTCAAGCCCCAAATCCCCTTCGCCACGGGACACGATGACGCGGATATAAGCGTCTTTCAATTGATTTTTCTTCAACGTGTCCAAAATCGCGTCGATCATTTGCTTTTTGGTTAAAGGGATATTGATCATCAAAGTGTGGGCAGTCTCATAAAGACGTTCGATATGCTCCTCAAGTTTAAACACCAATCCTCCATAAGAGCGGATCCCTTCAAAGGCCCCGTCTCCGTAGAGAAAACCATGATCAAACACCGACACCTTAGCGTCGGCCTTATAAAAAAATTCGCCATTCACATAAACTTTCATATCGTATTTCCTTTCCCTCTTCACATTTCACTATTCATTTTTCACTTAAAACCCCATCCCGCATATGAATCACCCGATGGCAGCGTTCCGCCATACTCTCATCATGGGTCACGATCACCAGCGTTTGCTGGTTCCGTTGATTGAATTCCAAAAGCAAATTGATGATCTGCTCGCCATTTTCCGAATCCAAATTTCCCGTCGGCTCGTCGCAAAAAACAATTTCCGGATCATTGATCAAGGCCCTGGCAATCGCGACCCGCTGCTGTTCCCCGCCGGAAAGCTCACTCGGTTTATGCCGCGCGCGCTTCTGCAGCCCCACCCGTTCCAAAAGTTGACTGGCCCTGTTTTTGATCTCGGCCTTCTTCACGTCCTGATAAACCAACCCCGGCAGTATCACATTTTCTTCGGCGGAGAATTCCGGCAATAAATGATAAAACTGAAAAATGAATCCGACTTTCTGGTTACGGAACAGCGAACGCCTCTGCTCATTCCATTGATAAATGTCCTGTTTCGCGAAAATCACCTGACCTTGATTGGGATGATCAAGACCGCCTAAGATATGAAGAAGCGTTGATTTGCCTGCACCTGAAGGGCCAACCACCCCTAAAACTTCTCCCCTTTGAATCGCTAAATCAATCCCTTTCAAGACGTGCAAAGGGTCGCGTGCCTGTCGATAAGTCTTATGAATGTTGCGCGCTTCTAGCATAAATCACATTTGTTAAAGTTTCAAGTTACAAGTTGTAAGTCTCAAGTGGCTTGTAACATGGGACTTGCGACTTGAGACCTTCATTCATACCGCAACGCATCGACTGGCTGCAGCCGTGCTGCCTTGGCCGCGGGATAAAGCGTTGCCAAATAGGTGATCACCAGCGACGCCGCGACAATCGCTAAAATATCCGAAAGCTGCAATTCGATAGGGACCCGGTCAATCGAATAAATTTCCTGAGGGACCTTCACATAGGTCCTGAGTAGATAACTGATCCCCACCCCGGCAACGATCCCCCAAAAAGTCCCCAGCATCCCGATGAACATTCCCTGCTTTATAAAAATCCTATGAATGGATGCCTTGGGGACCCCAAAAGATTTGAGGATCCCGATATCATGGATCTTGCTCGTTACCGTAACAATCAAAGTGCTGATGATGTTAAAAGAGGCCACCAAAATCATGAGCATTAAAATCAAAAACAATCCCCATTTTTCTAAAAACAACGCGTCAAAAAGGCTGTGGTTCACGTCGATCCAAGTCTTGACATAGTAGCTGTAATCAAGCGCCTGATAAATCTGCTCTTTCAATTCTTGTGCGCGATAAGGGTCCTGCAACTTCACACCCAACCCTAAGGTTTGCTGGGCGGGGATATCAAATATTTGTCGGGCTTTTTTCAAATGGATGAGCAACAAATTCATGTCATAATCAACCATTCCCGTATTAAAAATCCCGACGATGGTCAGAGGATACTTCCAACCCCGTCCGGAAAGGCCTGATCCTGGGGCAACCAATTCGATCTTATCTCCCAGACTGTATCCATAATACCGCGCCAATTCACTGCCAATCAAAACACCTTCTTCATTGAGATCGACGAGACTGCCCGACTTAAGATACTGCTTGATATTTGTGACCTGGTCTTCCGTTTCCGGATCAATGCCGCGAGCAACAACACCTCTTGCCTGGCCAGCCACTTCCAAAAAAACATTGCCTTGAATGTATGGGGATGTTCCGGAAACGCCAGGGATCGCTTTTAACTTTTCTTCAATGGCCGCATAATCACCGATCCCGCTTTCCTTCTCAATGACCACGTGCGGTGTTGTGCCGATGATCTTTTCTCTAAGATTATTGCCAAACCCACTCATAACACCGATGACGATGATCAACGCGGCGACACCAATGGCAACACCAACGATCGAGGTCATCTTTAGAAACGAAAGAAAACCTCCCCGCTGAGCGGCCAAGTAACGGTAACTGATCCAATCCTCAAAATTCATTTTTGATTTTCGGTCCCAGAAATTACAGTGTCAAAAGCACCTATTGCCTCTATCCCTTGATCTGAAATTTTAAGAAGTTCTTTAGTGATGGGATACCCTGATTGGGCGAACTCTTTGACGACAACAGAACCAACCTTATTAATCAATTCATTGTCCCCCTCTTTTAAGAAATAAACGAAATCACGAGCTGGAACAACGGCTAACACAGGCCAGCCAAGTTCTTTAGGTAATTGCTCCTTAAGTTTTGGTGAAAGAATAAATGAAGCTTTAAAAGGAGAATCACTATCAAAGTAGGCCAAGTAAGAAGACCCCTTTGATTCTACTACAACTTTATACTTACCTACAAGAACAGCCATGTTCATTCTAGCAACAGCTAAAATATCTTTTTGGGAAATATTCCACTTTTTTAAGTGCTTAATACCTATCCACACAATTCTAGATTCATCAGGTGGAGTATATACCGTAACCAAATGAATATCATCGGTAATAGGTAAATGTATTGCATCACCAAATTCATTGTCAGATCGCTCCAAAGAAAGATGAATGTTTTGTTGAACTTCTGCCCACGAAGGCAAATCAAGTTCGATCGCAAGAATGTGATCAACAAATTTTGTGATATCGCCCGTGTTGTGATCACGCAAATAATTTCTTTCTATATTGTTTCAGGGCTGTCCCATTATAAGTTGAACATTGTCAATTGGTTATCGTTTTGAACGTTTTGATTTTCAATTTTTATTTCCGTAAGTGCTTGCAATATAGGCGTTTTGTCGAAAATAGTCACG
>JAHFFT010000006.1 GCA_023247795.1 Candidatus Omnitrophota bacterium | reverse complement strand
TTTATCCTGCTTTCGTATTGCTTCTGGACTTCCGCTTTTTGCGGAATTCCTTTTTCCATTTCCTGTTCAAGCTTAGTGACTTCCTGTTTTTGAGATTCCAATTGCTTGGTTAAATCTTCTGATGGCTCGGTTCCCTTGTCCGCCAAATTCTTTATTTCTGTTTCCGTCTGGCGCATTTTGGCATGCGCCTCAGAAAATTTTTGTTGATGGTCAGCGACTATTTCACCCTCTTTTTCCGTTTGCTCTGATCTTAACTTAGTCAGGTCCTCGCGCAGTTTCGCGACACCTTGCTTAACCGCTTCTTGCAATTCCCGTTCGCTCGGCGCTATTTTCTTCAAATCTTTTAACGCCGCGAGATACTGTCTTTTCTGATGCAGCGACATCTTCTCTAATCCACCAATTTCTTCAACGTGACGCATCAGCTCTAGCGCTGTTTCCATGGCCGATCTTTGCTGAGCCGTTAAGCTTTGCTTAACATTTTTTAATTCTGACCTGACCGTATCCAATGCTGCAATATTTTCGGCAATCTTTTTAAAATATTCAATTTTTTGCTTATGCGCCCTTAAGGCCTCTTTCGCTGACAAAACATTTGCTTTCACTTGATCCGGTGTGCCAAGACGTTTATCCGTCTTATTTTTAATCCTCGTATTTCCTTTTATCCTGTCACGTTTGTTCTTTATGTCCTCTGCTAATTTTAAATTCGCCTCTAATTCGGTGGTGTTTCCTTCCAGCGTGGAAACCGCTGTTTTAATCTTTGCTACCTCATCAGCAAAATTGTATTTTTTGCTTGGCTCGCCCGTGCTGCCATCACGGCTGCTTAATGCTTTGTTAATTTCACTTTCCAACGTCCGCATCGACGAAGTTAACATATCTCTTTGCCCAATCAGTCCTTCCCCTAAATAAGAAAGTCTGTTATTCAATGCCTCCATCATTCGATGCGCGTCCTGCGCCGGTGTTAAATATTCCAAATTCCGATCCTCTCGAAACGCGTCTCTGGAGAGAGCGCCGGCTTCTTCAGTCAAACGGACCGAATTATTGAGCTCACTAATCGCTTCGCTTCGCTTGCTTTCTCGAAATTGCCCCAATGCCTGAAGAACCGCTTGAACATGAAGAGAATTTATAAGGACTATTCCTCCTCTTTGACGAAGCACGATTGCTTGAGCGACCTTGACCGCGTTTTCCCCCTTAGATTCTGCGCTCAAATGCAGTTTCTGCCAATTATGAAAATCCGCGGGCTTAAGTTCTGCCGCTCTTTCCGCGGACACATTGCTAAGCGCGCGGTCATAATCAGCCTGAGCGGTTTTCCTAGACTCTTCCGTATGATCTGTTCGATGATACTCTGTCATTGCCGCTTGTTCTTGGAGTTCCTCCGCGGGGGTCAATTCTCGCGACTCTGTCGGGATTGACGGCCGTCGTTGTCGCTGACCTGTTAACGTATCTTCCCAGTTTCCCGCCTCATTCGCCTGAGCAACCGCCGCCTCCGCATTGTTTGCGCTTTCAGCTGCCTCATCCATACGCGCCTTTGCCGCCCAATACCGTTCATAAGGATTGCTTGGATTACGTAAAGCCTCGGCGGAAAGCTGCCCCTGTTTCGCGTTGGGCGCCAAATGATAAGCAGGGAAATTCATCATCCCCAAATAACCTAAGGCCTCGACCTCTAAACTACTTAAAGCGTTTGGTCCTCTTTCTAAATAATGCATGGCCCGATGCATTAACGATGCCCGCTCACTCGCTGGTAAAGAGGCAATGGCTTCCCTTCGAGCTTTGTCCTGTTCCTTATAAGAAAGACCATCAAATGCTTTTGCGTCTATAAGCCTCCTTTCCTTTAAGGCCTCGTTGATCGCTTGCGCCGCACCGCCGGATAACCCCTTGTCTTCAAAATCAATCCAATTCCGGACATAATTCAAAGTTCGGCTGACACCCGAATCGGCAATGTAATGACTCACTGAAACAATCCCCGGCATAATGAACCAATCCTGATAAAGACGGGCAGCAAGGTGCGTTGCCTCGCGGCCAAATGGCGCTTGAATATTGGCAATGGCCTTTTCTACAGTGGTGTGCGCCCGGCCATAAACTTGCGCCCCTTGAAAAGCTCGCGCCATAATCGCGCCGTCTTGGACCCCCCGAATAGCGCTCTGAATAAGCATCTCTCCGGCCTGCGGATTGATAAGAAAATTTTTGTCAAAAATAGGGACAAATTCGCCCGGACGATTAGGGTCGTTTAAAGAAAATATGGAAATATCCTGACCATCAAATTGCGATGTCTCGCCAAACCAATGTCGAATGGCTCGCTCCGCTTTGGCCGCACTTGCTGAGATCATCCCTTGCCCAATGCTAAAGGACGGAGCAACCGTAATCCAGCGGATCGTACCTTCAACCCCGGTTTGATAACCCGCTTGCGTATCCGCAAACTGGGCGAAATTTTTCGGCGCGGCGGCAAAAGCGCCACCGGCAGTCCCCAAGACAATCCCTCTTAAAACCTCGATGGCCAGATCGCTCTTGCTCAGCTTGATGCGATAATCTTTTCCTTGAAATATTCCTTTTTCATCAAAACCGCCGTTAAAATAATTTTTAATCATCGTATGTATGGGTACCAACACCGCGCCCGTTGCCCCTCCCCATACTCCGCCGCCCACCAGCCGATGCCCGGTATAAACTTTACGAAAATCAATCATCCCCATTTCCTCAGGAAGAGCGCCAAAGGCCCGATGAAACAAAGCATACGAAGAAGCAATCCCAGCGCCCATAAAAATATTTTCCAGCGTCATTCGATCATTGATGCGTTCAAATATGTTTTTGCCGCGCTCCTCAGCCGACTGGTTAGGGTCAAGCATAGAAAAGACAGCGGTCGCAACCGGATAAGTCGCGCCTCCGATCACCGGCGGCCCGACAATCTTGACAAACTTTTGAACCCCAGGCCCTAATTGCTCTAAAAACTTTGATTGTGAAGCGACCCCTATCGAGGCCATGCCAAGCCCGGCTATCAATCCAGGATAAAATCCTTTTTTAAAACTGTTCCAGACTCCTTTATATTCCGAGGCCTCCGGATAAAGCGTGTGCATTAAATAATCGGATACCGCGTAAGCCTGCCCCACATGAATCCCTAACGATAGCCCTTGCCGTGCCGTATTGATCAACGGGGCCAAACGGGTCATGGTTTTACTGGTGCCGGTCAAATAGGGTGAAGATAAAAATTTCCCCAACGGTGTCGCGAGACTGACTAGCAACAACGCTCCCCACGGAGTGTCCCCGGATCCGCTTGCCTGACCATAAATATAGTGATTGGCAATAGCAATCGGTAATGTTGACCAGGCAAGACTTTTTGCCGTTGTCATGGCATACGACTCTATTCCCAAATTTCTGGCGATATTATCGACCGATGTCTTTTTCATCTGTGCATAACGTTTCAAAACCGTCGGCGCTGCGGTTAATTGCGCTCTTCCTTCCTCTTCCAAAACCCGGCCTACCGCTTCTGGCGCTTTCCATAAAGCGGCGCCCAGGATTATTGTGGCTGCGCTTCCGGCTGATAACCTAAGATTGTCTTTCCAGCTAAAATTTTCATCAGAGATTTTTGAATGAATCATATCCACCACACTGACACCTGCTCCCACGCCAGTAGAATACAACAAAGTCTTTTGCGTATCATCGAGACCGTTATGCCATTTTGTCAACGCCTCGAATCTTTGCGGAACCGTCTCCTTAACAAAATTCCCGACAGCAGTCTTTACTTTGGTAGAATACTCGTTAGCGACCTTGACGATTGCTTTAATTTTTTCCGACTGACGGATCGCTTGGGAAACAAATGGATACGCCTTAATAACCCCGGCAAGCGTTAATATTGCCGCAGCCGACTGCCAATTGTCATCAGGTGTTTCACCGGTCACCGATTTATATCCAATGTTTAACCCGGCCTGCGCGGTTAAACTCCCGGCCACCAAAACCCCTGGCAGCTGCCAATTGTTAACATACCTGGCCGATCGATTTAGCTGCCGGTTAAAATAACCGGCCGATCGATTAAGGACAAAATTCCGATAGCTCTTTTCGACTACAAAACTTCTTGTGTTCCACGCATACCTAAGACTACGCTCGTATGCGCTTTTGATAGGTGGAGCGGCTCGTTGATATTGACGAATTGAGAATTGGACAGGTCTCGCGTTTGCGACATATTTGTATCTTTCTGTTTGCTTAATTGCTGCCAACCTCTCAGAAAAAGTGTTTAACGGTCTTAAATCCTTTATATAAAAATTTCTAGCTTCAATGCCCCATCTCCCGGCTTTAACTGCCAATCGAACGGCAACAAAAGCCGCAAGCGCTGACCCACCGATTGTCCCAGCTTCCTTTGCCGAAATCGTGTCATCTTGCATGGCATGAACCGTTGCGGCGCTTATGGCCAATACCGTCATGGCTGTGGTAAATTTAGCTCCTCGTCCTTTCAAGGCAGCAAGTAAAAGGTCATCAAATTTATCATCGGCTTTGGAAATCCCTTCGCCGATATATTCTAATCCCACCCATCCTCGATCCCAGCCCGCTTGCGAATACTTGATAATTCTGGTAAGACCTATTTTAGCGATGGCAGCTCCCACCGTTGCGCCGGCTAAGCTAAAAAGTAAGTCTCGCTTAAAATTCTCATTCTTTGCGTCAAACTGGGTGGCGCCGAGCCCAATAACACCCCCCACCGCCGCTCCCGACAAAACATCAACATGATTAAGAGAAAATTGATCCATTCTTTTAAACGCGTTTCCCATCTTATCCACCGAAGTGCCGGCAAAAGTTCGGAAAGCCTTTGTTCCCAAAAGACCAAATACGATCGAACCAATCCCGCCATATTTCAAAGAGTCGCTAAATTTATAGTCGGCATCGCCGTGATTAAGTTTATAATGAACCCCGGTGGTTATGGCCCCTCCTGCTAACGTGGCACCAATAGGAACTCGATAATTCCAACCTGTTTTAAAAACTCGGTCCATACCTTTAAGACTCAACAAGCCCCTTTGACCGAGAAAGCCGGTTAATCCGCCCACAGCCGCCCCGCTCAAACCAAGCAGCACTCCTTGCCCAAGGTTCTGATTGTTGTCATCCATCTGGCTCGCCACTCCCAAAGCGATGACACTTCCCACCATCATTCCCGATGTGACACCGGCATTATTAACGGCAAGCCGATTAAACGTTTGAAAAGTTTTTCCGATTTTATCGGTAGAATAAATCATCGCATTATCAACCAGATCATCAAAACGCGCGCTGTTGGCCAATAGTGATATCATCAACGGCATTGCCAGAATCGCATTCCCCCAACCAAGGTCATGGCCGGTATTTTGCTTCCATAAATAATTACCGACCGGAATGGCCAACGCCGAGTACCCCAAAGCATAATTTGAGGCTAAGGCTTTATGCACACTAAAAACAGCGGTCTTAGCCGCCTGCGGAGTTATCGTCCGTAAGCCCTGATATGCCAGCGGTAAAGCCGCCCCAACGCCTAAGATAGCGGCATATTCCTTAGGACTGTAAAGCCATTGATCATTAACATACTTGTTATAAACAGTGGCCGCGGTTAAAACACCGGCTTCACTGATGGCCAACTGCTTTCCGGCCTTGACCAATACGCTGGGATTGGCCACCACATATTTTGCCAATTTTAAACCACTTTCATCAGCCTGTGTAATCAGCTTCGTAAGAAATGTTCCTTTCTTGCCAAACATCGCGGCCGATGCCAGCGCGTGAAAAAGAGTTGATCCGTCTATTTCACCATATTCTCCGGTGTACCTTTTCGTCATCATTTGATCAACCGCAGCACCGCCAACGGCAAACCCGATGGCCTTCTTCGCCGAATAATCTTTAAACGCGTTTTCACTTATGATGCGGAATGATTGCGTAGATAAATTCTTAAACGCTGCCTGCCTGATATTCCTAAAACCGGCTTTGACAAACGCCCCATCAACTCCCAGCGACCCCACAATCGCAAAGGCTTCTCCCACGTTGACCGCGATTTCAAGCGTACGGGCGTTATATAAACTTTGCGCTAAACCCTGATAGTCTCTCATTTCCGAATACCCATGCTGCGATAGCGCTGCAAATACCTTTTCAAATTTATATGACTTGTCAATATAAGTTTTAGGGGTTCCGTCAATTCCCTGAAACACCACTCTCACCTCATCAGCAGAATCTAGCATTTTATTATTCGGGTCCGGGTTAAAAGCATACCGCGGATTATTCATCACTTTATCTGCAACCTCCCCTAACCTCTCACCCACTGGACCCGTTATATATTCTTGAATTAAAGATATGAATTTTGCAGCATTCCTTTCGGTTTTTGAAATATTTTTGCTGGGGTCCACCGCGTCTTGGCTGGTGATTGGTTTATCAACAAAATTTTTACCGCGCAATAAATCGTAACTGGAAGAAACAAGCCCGTCAGAAATATATTGCGGCTCAGTCCCGTTAAGAAAATGCATCAATCCCACCTGATCCATTGTGAAACCATCAACAACTTGGCCGCTTCCTTTAACTAATGGAGCCATGATCTTTTTAAATTCATCTTCAGCGGCATCGTAATTGATCTTGGCCACTCGATAGTCAGAAGGTCTAGAAAAATCTTCCGGCTTTGGTTCTGCCGGCCTCACCCAACCGAATTTTCCACCGGAATACTCAAACCCTACAAACCCTAAACCGCCAGTATGGATATTGTCAACCAACATCTTCGTAAGCTTATAGCGGAGCCGATCTCCGGCAGAGGTGGTCTGCTGCACAATAGGTAAGCTATCGATTAAATTTGCTACTTCTTCTTTATGCTTTTTATAATGCACGTCTTGATCAGGATTTTTACCAGCACCCTTAAGGAGAGCTTCTTCCTCGTTCAAGTCATTCCACGCCGCCGTAATCTCTGCTTTCTTGGCCTTGATATACGCGGAATCCGCCCCACCCGAAAACGTCCCCGGACGGGCGCCATAATAACCGCCATCCTTCAAATTAGGCTCACCGGCTCGCTCATCCTCAAGGTGTTCATTCAAAATGGTGACCTGTGTATCCGGCCGATCAATACCTATCCGTGCCCGCATCGGATCATTAACAGCATAAGGATTGTCAATGGTAAAACCGATCGAAGATTCTAAGAGTTGTTGTTTGACGTCACCCGGGCCGAAAACCATAACAAGATTTTTATTCTCATCCGGCTTTGGAGAAATATTCACGTTATGCAATTCTTGATTCTTAAGAGGGTTCTGTTGCTCTTCGGGTTGTTTTTCTTGTGGCTTATTATTAAGGTTGGGAGCTACTAGTGTGATCTTAAACCCGAAATCATTTGATTGATTAACAATAAAACCAGGGGTGACTGGCGCTTCCATGGATCCCTTGGTGGCAAGATATTCGAGATCAACTAAATTTTCATTATTGTCATACAGCGGCCGCCAGCCCGTGACCTGAGCAACGCGGTCATAAATAAATGCTCCCGAGACCGAATTAACATGAGAAACAGATGTTGGATCCGTCACCGTACCGCCAACCCTAAATTTCCCTTGATCCACGCTAACCCATTTCCCGCTTGTCGGGCTCAAAATCTGTTCACCGGCATATTTCAAATCATAAACAGCCTTTGGCGCTTTATCGAGCGATAACTTGCCCAAACGTTCATCGGTAGGAAGAACGACTCCTTCTCTTTGCAGATGTCCAACAACCGCTCGTCCCAAACTCTCCCCGCCAAAAAATTTCGGGCCGCTGGGTGTCCATTCCATCCCAACCGCGTCGTTAGAAAATTGGCCTGTTGCGTTTGGATTTCGGACAAGAGATGATATCTCCGCGATTTCCCCCTGTTCACCTTTAGATGCAATGCTGACTGAAATTTTTTCTTTATCATCCTTTTCTAAATTAAACCCTGTCAAAACCGGAATACCCTGCTTTTTATACGCGGACGGAAGTTTCCCGGTCTTTAAAAAATCGGCCAGTTCTGCTTGCGAAATAGCCGGCTTCTTAACGCTTTGATCCAAGACCGCCAGCGAGCCGTTCTCCAAGGCCAATTGTGGAAGCGCTGTCAATTGCATATCTTGCTCGATTTTACCATTGTGAAACCGTTCAATCGGGACACCCAGGTTAAAAACCTGCTGGGTAAGAAGGGTTTTATCAACAATCTTTTGATATGTTTTCTTCCCTTGTTCCGTCAAATCTTTGGGAGCGGTTTGCTCCTGAAGTTTCTTATCAGCTTTTTCTCCTGATTCCGTAATCGAAACGACACCATCGCCTACCGGCCGCACGACGACACGGGTTGTTTCTTGATCATTTGGTTCTGGTGCCTTTTCCTCAGAGGGCGCAGGCTCATGCTTCGGAAAATTAAGATCGAAAATATGAGCAAACTCACCGGTCCCACTAATCTTGCCATAGGCGAGTTTGCGAGTCTCACCAAAGGTCACATATGAATCGATGCTTTCCAAAAGTCTCGTCTTGTCCTTAAGACATCCCGGCATCGAACCGCAGGCCTGGACGTCAACTCCTTGTGGAACAGAAATACTGCCGTCCTCACGCAGATCCATAAACCCATTCTGGGCTGTTAACGTAATATCGGTCTCCCTGCCTTGGAACAAAATTTCTTGACCCAGCAACTTTGAAATATTTGCAATATATCCGGCGTTATTACCCTGTAAATGGACTTGTTCAACTTTAGCTTGGCCATTCGCATCGTCGTAATGACCCGTAAACGTAAAATGTTGCTCCATTCCCAAAAAATCCCCACGTTCATGAATTTCAAAAAATTTCTCTTTAATCCCTTCAAAATGCCCGTCGTTGACGCCAAATCCGATGGGACCAAACGCCTCTTTGAGCTTTGGATCAATCGGGCCTTCGAAATAATAACGAGATCCCTCGGTGAACGGCAGGCGTTTGATATCACCGCTAAAGATATTTTTCCCTGCCTTAGCATCACCTAAGCGGGCAATCTCCTTGACAATTTCTAAATTAACCGAGTCCGGTGAATTGACAAATGAATCCAGCCCTTTACTGACAATCAAATCGGAGAACCCTACCGCATCCGGAACCGAACCTGCACGTATCGCCTTAGCCAAATCAACCAGCTTATTTTTTAAATCTTGGTCACTGGAACGCTGAGCGATATTTTCGATGGCTTTTAAATCTGCCTTTTGCAAGGCGAGCTGAAGCCCTTGCGCTCTCGTCACCTGCATATCCCCTAAGGCAATGGTCAGGCCTTCCTCCCGATTAATATTTTGTTTTCCATCTGCACCGGTCTCCTGAAATGTTCGAGAATTCCCTGCTTTAGCAGTCGCTTCATACCCGTCCGCGGCCCCATGCAGCTTTCCTAAATTCGGTAAATCATTTTGATTCTCATTCCAGTTGTCAAAGGTGTTCAAAACCTCAGTCTGGCGCATGGCATGCGCGTAATCATTGATCGCGCCCCGGTCTTCATTTTTAACACCAACTAACAGGGCGGCCGTGTCCGGATCCTGTTTTGTTAAATTCCAGGCCAACTGACCAAAATCCGCAAGCATTTCATTGTCCTTGCTTAACGTGCTGTGTCCCTCAAAAAGTTTTACTAGGGTACCAAATACCTTACCGACCTCCCTTTGAAAACTCGCGTCATCGCCAAATGGGATATTGATTTCTTGAAATCTTTCCCTTAAATGTTCCTTGATCTGATCCGTGTTCATATTGCTAAACAGTTGCAATTCCTGAACCAACTTATCCCGATAACTGCTGGCCGCATTTGAGAGCTGAACACTCTTTTCCTCTTTATTACCCCCGCCTAAAACCAATTCGCTCCCTTGAGCCCGCAGCACGGTATCAGCAAAACGCTGATCAGCTTTTTTATAACCTTCCACTCCCAATTTAAAATCTTTATTGTCATACGTTAAACTTCGGCTGTCAAAATCAATGCTTTTGACAAAGAGCTGCCCTTCGGAACCATTCCAATTCTCATCCTTATCAAAACCCGAAGCCAGTCCTTTTCTCACATCATAAATGATAGAATCCAGACGAGACTTTGATTCATCTAATTTAGAAACCGTCGTTAACTTTGCGCTTGAAAAATATTCAAACGTCTGCTCTGGATTTTCATAAACCACCCCATATTTATCTGATTTGATTACCGTTAATTTTCCCGATGCGGATTCATACGTCTTATCAATATTTAACAATTCAGAAACCTTTCGCGTGCCGTCATGAACATGGTAATTACCTAAGAGATCAATATCAAAACCATCGATGGCCGAGAGTTTAGAAATCGATCTTGTATCAATCATCGTTGTATCCCATAGATCCAAGTCGTTGCCAACAACTAACATCGGATCCAAAATTCCATTTGGGTTAACAGATGGTGCATAACTGTCCTTTGATGTTTCCTGTATTTTAGTCTCCAAATGAACCGCCTGATTCCGCTCTTCCCTTTTAACATCCTCCGGACTTTTCCCTGCTGTATCTATGTCGTGCTTAATCGTAAAACCCATATTGGTCGTTGGCTGGTCCAATTCGATGTTGCCAAATCGCTCTTTTGACTTGAACGGATTGCCTTCTACGATCAACCGCCGAACCCCGGCGCTGTCCGTGGCATCATCTTCTCCCTCAAAATTAGCGTTATAAACCCGATACTCTTCTTCTTTCTCTTGTCCATCTGCTCCGACAATTTTTTTCGTGGCAGAATCAACCGGCTCTCCACTTGCTACGATGAGCTGGCCAACCGTTCCGAGCCCAAGACGATCAACCTTTAATCCTGGTCCGGCAGCCTCTGTCCCGTTGGAAACATTGGCCTTCGGGATTAAGATCGGAATGATCGCTGATCTTTGCTCATCCACTCTGGCTCCTTCTTCCGAGGAATGATTGAACGAAACATCCGCAAGCCCCGGTTCATTGATGGGACCGCTTAAGACCAGCTGCCGAGTACCGTCGGGAAGATTAACAATTTCGCTTCCCTTTTCCCAGATAAATCCATGCTCCTGATCACGGCCCTTGATATCAAAGGTGATCGTTCTAGGACTTTGACCTTTTTCCGTTACCGTAACCGTCGGGTCTTCGGTCAAGAAGGTGTTTGCTCTTGACTCCGCCACCTTAGACATATCAACCGAAACCGGCAAATCAGAAACATTTTTTAACTTCTGTGAATCGCCAAACTTGGTTACCGAGATATCAAAACCTTTTCCTTCATACGCGACCGTGGTTTCGTTTTTAGTCTTCAGCGTTCCTGATAATTTGGTCTTACCGATATGAAGCTGTTCCGGCAACTCGCCATTGCCCAAAGCGTAACTTTCAGACTTACCGTCACTGCCGATCTGATAAATCACATTTTTGTCAAAATAATCACCGCCAAAAACATCGGTCGTAATCGAATGGCCGTAGCGTTCGCCGTAAACCAAAACACTCCCTGGGCCTCGATAAACACCGGATTCCTCCAGGACAATTTGCGAAGGATGTTGGTCATAAGCAACTTTTCCACTCGGAAGCAAGCCACCGAACTGCCCACCCTGCGGAATGCTGAACAGATCAGCATGTCCATTTTTCGAATTGTAATCAATGATCCCGCCAGACGTGAGTGTTAGTGGTTCCATGGTGATTTGGCCATTATCGGAATTTTTTAAACTTTGAAAAATTTGATCTTTCAATTCGCCAAATTCACTAGTCAGCCGCATTTCATCGGCTGATTGCAATTTTCTGAAACTGTCCTGAATTTCACCGTGTTCATTCGTATAACCGTTCTCCCGCAGATCAGTCTTCAAACGCAGATCGGCCTTCTCATCAATTTTTGCTATATCCTCGCCTGTTAAATCATAACCATTGTCCGCGAGGGCTTTCTTCAAATGACCACCTTTAGCTTGATCAACGATCTTACCCAATCCCTCGTTCGTAAAAACACGGTCTGTCTCCGTCATAAAATTTCTTAAATCATCGAGCTGAACAGGCGCGATCGCGGCCAAGGTCGAGCCACTGACCTGATTGACTTTGTATAAATCATCCATCGACCCTTCCCCCATATTTCTGGTACTACCTGCTTCCGTGAACATACGGCCGAAGGGGCTGTCCAATTTTTCGACATGAGCAACCGTGCCCTGGTTCAGCTTCAAATTAAATTTTTCTTTTTCATCATTGCTTCCATCGAGATCACTTGCCTCGCTCGACGGCTTTTCATAACCATAATACTTCATGATCTCATCCTCATCCCAAATCCTGCCCTGATACGCCGAATAAACATTCGCGATGCGCTCACCTTTATCATTTTTTCCCAGAGCGGCAAGGATCAGATCTTTATTCTGATCCACAGCCGACATCCCATAATCCTTATCGAATTGCTTCATCTCAGCCAACGACGTCTGTACTGCCTCTCTAAATGCTTCTTTCTGATTGTTTTCGCTTTTTTGCAGTTCCTTGGCATTGCTGACAATCTCTCGCAATCCTGCGCTCGTGGCAACCCAATCATTTTCCCACAAAGCATTTTTCAAACCTTCAATATCCACTTTTATGCCATGAGCCATATCCGCATCAGTCGGATCATAATTAATAATCTTGAAAACATTATTATCTACACTAATATCGCCTGCGGTCGTCACACGCATCTCATCGTGATCGTTTTTCATTATAAATTTGCTCTTTACATCATCATCAACACGATCGTACCTCATGATTGTCTCCCGCCCGTCGCTCATAGAAATCTGCCCTAGATCCTTACCCTGATCCACCTTGCTGGTGGTCAAATCATTCATCTCAGGTAAATCGTAAGTCATTGTTTTAACAATATTACCCGTTACCGTAACACTGGTATCCTTACTTGCCTTGACCGGCTCTGACCCGTCGATCGCGATCGACCCTTTATCCATCAAATCAAACGGACTCACTTTGCTGAGGAAATGATTAACATCAATGTTAGTTATACCAACATAACCATAATCATTCAAAAGTGTCGTTAATTGACTGTTTGCTTGACTGATGACCAAATCCGTCAAGCCCGCTTCCAATTTATCACTCTTCTCTTCCCGAGCCACCAAATCCCTGATGGAATAAACATTCGCATCAAACCCCCGTCCAAAAATGATGTCGGCGGCGGACAGCCCTACTGCTTTTATCGCCTTGATCGCCACGGCCTCGTCTTTATTGTAGCCAACCAAATTCAGCGCCCCGTCGAAGATATCAAGGTTAGCATTGTTGTCCCGCGCCAAACGAATGTTCGCCTTGCCGCTTTTATCAAAAATTATGGTCATCTTGCCGTTTTCGTTATTGTTGCCCTGCAATTTAAACATGGTCTTGCCATGGGTGTCGGTCCCGGCAAAATCATAAGTGAATGGTGTATCATTCTCCGCGTGCATCTTATTAACCTGATCAAGACCGGACGCCAGCATCCTCACCCCTAAAGAATCTGTTCCTGCTGTTTGCTCCAAAACCTTGCGCATAATCTTTGGATCCAACCCTCCACCCCCATCTTTCTCCTTCAACGCTAAATTCGCCAACTCCGGCATCAGCAACCAAGCCGCTGTCGAAATGAGCCTTGATTCCCCGACGAGCTTATTTGAAACAATCTCGTCCTGCTGCTGTCCGGAGCCATCCGTAGAAATCCGTCTGCTCGCC
This sequence comes from Candidatus Omnitrophota bacterium, assembly GCA_023247795.1. Classification (GTDB taxonomy): domain Bacteria; phylum Omnitrophota; class Gorgyraeia; order Zapsychrales; family JANLHA01; genus JAHFFS01. The sequence goes on along the minus strand of JAHFFT010000006.1, from coordinate 60,399 downwards.
TGCCAGCCGATATCCTCGTCTTTAATCCTTCGGCCAAAACCATCGCCCTGATATGTTGTTATCCGGTCAGAGGCGCTGTATTCTTTAAAATTCTCTTTGACATAATCAAGCGATCCCTTTTTAAATGTAATTCTGGGATCAGCGTTGTCCTTATCAAGGACAAAAAGTTCCCTTCCATCGCTGTCTAAAATGACGCGCTTGCTCGGAACAAGGCGCTCTTCATCATCATAATCAGGATCATAACTTAAAATTTCATCTTGGTTATCTTTCAATCTCGCAATCGAATCAATGCTATCTTTAAATTCTTCAAGAGACTTAACATCTATAAAATGAAAAATTTCATCTCCCTGATCATCCTCCACCCAAAGCGCGTCCGGAGACAACTTTTTCATCTTATCGATGATATCGTTCTTAACACCCGAAATATCAAATTCCCGTGCCAAGTCCGCGCGGCCAAAAACCAAAAACTGGCCATTCCTATCGCCTTCGGTATTTTCCGGAGTTTGCTTAAAATCCAATCGCACGGCAGCCAGTTTTTTACCGTCGGCGTCTTTAAAAGCAACATTCGAAATCACGTTGCCGGAAAACATATCCACGTCCATCCCATTGCGGATTTGCGTTTGACCGCTTTTCAATTCCGCGGTAATCAGTTGATATTTGGACTCCCCATCTTTCATCTCTGCCGCGTATGCCAGCACCTTATTGGTCTTGGTATCAAAAACATCGCCGTTCTCTTCCTGGTAGGCTTGCCCGGTCTTTATTTTATTTAAAATGCCAAGATGATGGTTCAACGTCCTTAATTCTTCTAGCCCAACTATTTTCTCTCCGGTATGTGAATCAAAAACCCCGGCCTCGTCGGCCGTCACGTTGAATTCTTTCTGTTCCTTATCGGTCAAGAAGCCCAGAAAACGATTAGTCAAATGATCAAATCCCAAACCGACCGAGCTCGTATTGGTCTCGGAATCGATCTTAAGGTTATTCATCCCCTTGACCCAGCCAAATCCCAAGGTGTCGCCCATAATGATCGTCGGTTCCCGTGGGCTCTTGGTCGTGGCAATGGCAATCAATTTATCAGGTTCACCCTCCTTGGTCTCCTTTTTAAAAACCACCTCACGGTGATTTAACGCTAGTCCGGAAGTTATTTTTAACGGAAGGTATCCGAGAATGGCCTCGACCTCATCATAAATCCCGCCGCTTTGAAAAGAATTGTTCACGAAACCCGCGGCCATTGCCGAATTCATCCGATCGACGTAAAAAGCACCATTTGCGGCCCACATGATGTCGTGAAAAGCAAACATTTTTCTGGCCTCGTACTCGCTCTTAGTGATCTGGCCGCTATTAAGCTGTTCTTTGAGCGCGTCTCTATTCGCCTTGATCTGATTGACCGTTTCTAAAGACTGGCCGGTCATCTCGGAAAGCTGGGTGAGATAAGTCAAATAATTCTGTTGGCTTGAAGTGTAATTTTCGCCGTAAGCGGTTTTATGATCGCGCGCCCAGCGGTTATCATCCCCGGCCCCGTCTTCGCCCGGCAGACTGCCGCTAAAAGTCGCGATCGGTCTGACCATGGCGATCAATTGTTCAGCCACCCTGGTCGTGAAATAACGCGCGATAAACGAATCGCCGGCGATTTTCGTGATCCCGACCCCTTCGTCTTTTAAATAGCGCTCGGGGTTATCGATACCAGCCCACTTATTAATGTCCGTCACGATGGTATCAATCAAAATCAGCCCACCCAATATGGCAGCACGTCCTTTAACCAGTTGGTAACGGTTTTGATCGCCATTCGCGTCCACATCGACATTTCGCTTTTCGTAATTGTCCAGGCCGTGCGCGACCAACAGACCAACAGCCCCTCTGGTAAGAGCATCGTATAACATGGCCCCATACGTTCGGTCGCTCAAAAGATAATGTTTTCCCTTCTCGCTGCCGGGATATTCCGGATTGTAGATCGTCTTGCCATCTCCTTCAGCAACATACTCCCGCTTTCCGGTGATTTTATTCTCACGATAATATTTATCATAATCTGAATTTGTTTCCTTCGTGCCATCCTTATCCTGATGGATCTCTTCCTTCGTGTAACCCGAATCTTGCCTGATGGCAATTCCGTATAAAATTCCGCCCACGGCTTGGCCGATCTCACCGATCATTTGTGAAACCTGCGACTTGGCGTCGGCATCACCCCAATTTTTATCAGCGAGATAACGCAGACCAGCAGCGACCGCGGCACCCGCCAAACGCGGCCCAATGGTTTTGCCAATCACTTTAAACTCATCGACAAATGTGCTGGCATGAAAGGCGTCATTATCACGACTATAATTTTTATCTGACTTAATACGGTCAAGTTCCGACTGATAAACCGTTCGTTCAATCGCGTTGAATTTATATTCATCGGCTTTGAGTGCCGCATTTCGCACTCCTTCTTTTTGCTCTGCTGTCAAATTCTGACCTTCAACAGTCTTATCAGCGGCTTTGATGGTGTCTGCTTTAGCATTGTCAACTACTTCGTCGGCCTTTTTCTGCGCGTCCTCTTCGCTTTGGTATGTGCCCATGTTGAATAATTTGCTGAGCGCGTTATTCATTTCCGGTGATACCTCCGATAAAGCAGCGCCGAGCCCTTTGATGCCGGCCGCCAACAAAAGCTCACCGCCGATGGACGAAACAACACCCACCAACGCCTGACGGATAGCGGGGTTCATGTCTTCGGAAATATTCCTATCCACGATCTTATACACTTCCTGTTTAACGTACGCGCTGACAATTGCTTTCGGCAGGGCTTTGATGCCTCCAACAAAGAATGCCTTTACGGCCTGGGCGGAAAATAAACGATCTAAGGACTTCGCCATATCGAACTTCGCCGGCATGGTTTTGGCAAGCTCTTTTGCAGCTCCCAAATTATTGGTTGCTTGTCCTGCCGTCCCTGCCGCTTGGGGGGCCTTGTCCGCCCCACCACCCACTACAAAATTAAAACCTTTTTGTGCTAACTCGCCGATCCCTTTAAAAAATCCAACGACTTTATTGCCAAAGTCGGTCAACGAAATTTTCATTTCATTATAAAAATTTTGAGTGCCGGTTTTGATTGAATCGACCAATCTTGAACCAATGGTTGGGGACGCGCCTGCAGCGGCAGGTTCGATGGCTGGTGCTGTTGCCGCGACTTCACCAGTCGCGGACGGCGCCGTACTTTTGGCGGTATCTTCAAGCCCCTTTTTAGCTCCCTCTTTAGTCCCATCTTTAACGCCCTCTTTAAGCCCACCTTTAGCACCCTCTTTCAGGACTCCGTTTTCCGCTCCCGTTGCGAAATCCCCCATAGACATTCCAGCGGCCATCAGCACCGTGGTAAAAATGAAATTAAAAATAAACGTGTCATTTTCACCGCAAACATTCTTCATCACACATATTTCAGTCAAAGTACTTGCCAGATCAGAGGCTCCATATGCCATAACAGCCACGGCCGGCCCAAAAAAGTAAGCCTCAATAAGTTCAATAGCGATCTCGACATATATCTCGTCCCACATATCTCCATCATCAATCAAGCCGGGCAAATCATCCTTCATCCTCACCCACTGGCTGCCCCAGACAAAGGCCTTCATCGAATCAGAGACTAAGGCGTATTCGATTGTTTGCTTTTCCATATCCGGCGCTAGGACAAACCCATTGGCCTGCTTGATGAATTCGTCTTTAGCCAGGATGGTCGGACGGCCGACATCAAAATAACTCACCTTATCCTGCTCAATCAACGTGACCGTAACAAAATGTTCGGGATCAAGGTTGGCGATAAACGGTGTTTTGAGTTTTACGACATCCTGCGGCAGGACTTTTGCGGCCTTGAGATTCAGGTTATAACCTTGAGCGACTTTATCGATCGCGTAAAGTGAGGTCTTGAGTTTAGGATCTCCGGGTTTGATAATGCCGTTTAAGATGTCCTCCATCAATGTGGCTAATGACAACTCTTGCAAACTCACCTGCAATCCGTTGGCTCCCAATAAATCCCGCAAAGCATAGACACCGCAGTTGAGGGGTTTAATCCCTGGCTGGCGCAGCCACTCGACATAGGCCATCATGCTTTGTTCGGTGACAACGTTCTTTGGTTTGATTTGAATTGATGATTGCGGCTTTTTGTTTGGATCGTTGGGGTTTTGCAGGTCGAATTGAACTTGCGCGTTTTCAAGATAAGCAATGCGGCCGAGCATATCGTGTACGCTTTGCGAAAGCTGCTGAGAAATCTCGGCATCGCTAGGGACAACTGGAATTTGGACTTGCGCCGGAGTTGGCATAACCGGTGCGGGCTGGGCTAAGTGCATCAAATCCTGCTTTGGCCCTCCCCAGAGAACTGCTGGGTTGTAGTTGAACGCCCAGCTGATCTGTTCCGGCAAAAACACCGCGATCACGATCATGGCAACGATACGAATCCAATGCTTAAACCCGCTTTTGAATGGTTTTGGTTCTTCCTTTGGGAGAATATGCGGCAATATAGACGAAAGACTATCTCTATTAGTATTAAAATTTTTAATACTGCCTCTAGTAGTACTTATATTTTTAATGTCCAATCTGCTTTCGTCCATAGTCATACTCGGTTAATTAGGGGACTGTCCCCTTTTGATATAATGTCCATTCTGAAAAATGGATTTTAGGGCTAAGGAGGCTCCCTCTGTGCAAGTGATGAATGGAGGGAACTCTTTTTGAAGTTCCCTTTGGGGTGTTGCGGTTAGTTGTTTGAGTGTCATTTTCATCGGCCGATGAAATAAAAAAAGACTGCCTCGATTTCGGCAGCCCCTTAAACTTTACCAAAATTAAATTTAATACTCAAATTTAAGATATCCGTGGCTTTTATCATATCTTAAACTGTTTTACTACAACATGTTATGAATCTAATAAAATTCTATAATCACTTGCAAAGTAAGTATAACATAAATATCGATAAGAACAAGGGTGTAAAAAAATAATTTTCTCATTAACACCTTAATCCACAACAGTTTATATGCCTAAATTAGGTAAGATAACTCCAATACAGTAGACATTCAGAATGGACATTTTTAATAATAGGGACAGTCCCCTATTTTTAAATGTCCATTCTGAAAATTTGGTGATTGCCCCTAAAGACTTGACATTTTATCAAAATTGTTGTATAAACTATTGTCCTCATATTCCCGCACCCAACTTTTTTAGTACCCCCCACATCAATTTGTAGATTATGCCACGAACAGCACGCATTGTAATACCAGACTACCCATATCACGTCGTCCAGAGGGGGAATTATCAACAAACGGTCTTTTTTGATGACGCCGATCATTTAAAATACCTTTCTTGGATTTGTGAATATAGCGAAAAATACACCATGTCCATCCTCGCCTATTGCCTTATGAGCAATCATGTCCACTTTATAGTCATCCCCCACAAAGAGGATTCCCTGGCAAAGGCGTTTAGCGTTTGTCATATGCGCTATGCTCAAGATCAGCATCGCAAACGTAATCTAAATGGACATTTTTGGCAGGAAAGATTTTATTCGTGCTTACTGGAAGAAGATCATCTTTTGGCGGCTATCCGTTATGTAGAATGTAACCCGGTACAGGCAAAACTAGTAAAAAAAGCCTGGGAATGGGAGTGGTCGAGCGCGGCTTATCACACTGGACACAAACGCATCAATTCAGCACTCAAACCCATTGAAGATTATACAGATCAAGACACCTATTCCTGGTTCCAAATTCTTGATTCTTACGAAGTAGAGGAATAATTAACAGGGGACTGTCCCCTTTAAATTAATGTCCATTCTGGATTATTCCTTTTTTACTTACCGAGCTGTTGAAGGGGGTTGGTTTCGATGAACTCGAGGAAGATAGGGCCGGCAACGAGAATTCCGACCACTGGAAAGATGCAAAATAGCAGGGGAATGAGTAGCTTGAGCGGAGCTTTCATCGCTTGCTGCTCCCCGCGGCGGAAACGAGCAATCCGCATGTCTTCAGATAAAACGTTTAAGGCCTCAGAGACCGATGTCCCCATTTTATCCGCCTGAATAAGCGTTCTCGTAAAAGAAGACAAATCTGGGAGCTCATACTTCAACGATAAATCTTTAAGCGCGTCTCGACGGGTTTTCCCCACATTGATTTCCTGCAGCAACGTATTAAGTTCCGTGACAATAACCGTGGGGGGAGATTTCTCAACAACCCATTTTAAGGCCAGGATAAAATCCAAACCCGCGTTCACGCACAACCCCAAAAGATCAATGGTATCTGGCAGTTCTTTTGCGATCATGATTTTGACCCGCTTAATCTTTCCCTTCAACCAATATTCCGGCAGCATATAACCGACCGAAATGCTCATCAAAAGCCAAAACATCATCATGTCCGCACGGATCATCGGATAGGTGACAAAAAGAAGGCCAACGATCGCCATTTCTTTGACCAAAAAAAACTCTTCCGGCGACATATTCACGTGCGCCGTCCCCAAATCTTTGATAAGCCGGGCGCGAACAACCCCTGAACACAAAGGACGGTTGATCAAAGCCAGAGTCTGGATGATGACCTTTAAAGGATTCGGTATTTTCCGACGAGATAATACCTCAAGTCCGGTACCGCGCAGCGTCGGCCGCGCCTCCCAATCCAAAGGGAAAATCCCCAGAATGAAACTGAATCCGGCTAAAAAGCACAAAGTCAAAATGAACATCAACATAACCACATCCTTTTATTATCCACCCCGCCAAAATCAGCCGGGGTTAATCCGGCCAGTGACTTACGTTCGCTTTCGCTCCGTAAGTCACGGTCACATTAATAATCCTTTAACAGACTGATCCGCCAAATCAAGTACACCCCGACGATCTCCGCCACACAGGCAAAGATCAGCAATACCCGCCCCACCTCTGATTTGAACATATGGTCATAAAACCCCGCGCTCGAAGATCTGATCACAAAGAAAAAGGCGACCGGCAAAATTGACATCACAACCCCTTGAATCTTTCCCTGCAGGGTGAGGGTGTCGATTTGCATTTGAATACGCTTGCGTTCGCGCATGACGTTAACAATCCGCTTAAAAATCTCCGGCAAATTTCCGCCGGTTTCTCTCGCCAATAACACCGCCGTGATTGTCTGTTGAACGGCCGCGCTCGGCATGCGGGTATAAAAATGCGTCAACGCGTCTTCAAGTGAAACGCCCATTTTGTTTTCTCCCAAAATCGTCGCGAATTCCTGATTGATCGGGTCCGGCATTTCCTCAACCACCGCTTCCATCGCTTGGATCAAACTCAACCCTCCCCGGAAAGAACTTGACATGATCATCAACGCGTCGATCATCTGATCATCAAATTTTTTACGGTTATTTTTCAGTAGGACCGTCGTGTAGATACCAGGAAAAATGAACCCGAGAATGGCCCCCAGAATGACGCCAAAAAAACGGATCTCTTCTGGGAAAACAAAATAAAAAATAGCCCCTAGAAACAAAGGTGCCAGCATATACAGTTGGATCGTCTTCTGCAACTCTCGACGAGGAAGGACCCGATCCAGCTTGCTCGCGTAAACACTGGCCCGTTTTTGACTTAAAATCATGGACCGGCTATAAACCAGCGGCACAACAGCATAGCCGATCAAGGCCGCGGTACAAAAGGCTAAAAATAACGCTATGACCATAGGTCTCCTTGATAAAACTCAATCACCGCATTTCGAATTCGCTGATTGCAACTCACTGCATGGATCCAAAAACTGCTGACAATCCGGATCCGACGGTATTCCAGTGACACATTTCGATTTAAAACAGCGGGTGCTGATCCACAACGACTTTTTGGCGTCAAAAAAACACTCAACACTTCCACCCTTAGTAGAATCTCTGGGGTCATATTGCTTACCGTGTCCAAACGCGTCGCCGGCCGCTTTCCAGCGTCCGGCAAAACCCTTCATAATAAAATGTTGGGAAATAAAAAACGCCATCAAAATAAAAGTGATCATGGCCATATATTCGATGGCCGAAGAAACGCCGCGCTCATTTTGACAGCGTCGATCAAACCGATTGTAACACATCATATTTCCTTTTGCCAATGAAAAACCCCCACCTGACCTCCCCCATTGAAGGGGCGGATTGATCTATCAATTGAATCCCTTAATAAAACGCTCATCGCAAGGCACAAATTTCATGCGCATCCCGGCGGGGCCCCCACTGTCAGCGCCGCCAAAAAAATACTGAGCGCAGGATTCCGTCGCTACACCGTGCGCTAAAAGATCTTCGTGCACGCGCTGCCAACAAACCCGATACTTATATGCGTCGCTGCCAGCGAGGGCCATATAATCAGGAATCTTGTCCAATAAAAAGCTTGCGCCAAAAAATTTGTTTGTGCAAGTCTTGGCCTCTTCTTCCGTACAATGATGTTCCTCTGGTTTTTCCGCAAAACAACAATTGAGAGGAGGATTAGGGTCCCCCCATCCTTTACTCATATTCGCGATCAATGGATCCACTTGCTCTTTACAATCCGCGAGGATATTTTGAATGCTGGCCTTGCCAGCATCGGGATGAAAAAAACGAAAATCCCAAATCGGCGTTCCATTCGGGAAAGCCATTTTTTTCGGATCCACGTCTTCATCAAAACGAATGGTCCGCGCCTTAACCATACCATCGCTGTTTTCTAAATAATAACATCTTGTGCTTCCCAAAAACCCTTTGGTCTTGGTCTTAATGGAAGGATATTCCGGATCCCACCCCCCATTCACCCCGCAGGCATAGTTGCAGCGGGTGGGCATACGCACCTCGGCCTTGACCGCGTGCCAATAACCTTCAAAGGTCTTGCGTCCCGAGGCGGTCGTGCGCAAATCGTCGCGCTGGGCATCCTGCCAGACATAAACGACGACCGAAGATAACCCTTTTTGGTCAGGCGCGACTTCGGGTTTCAGCATTTCTTGAATCAATGCCTCCGACGGCGAATCTTGATTATTAAGAACAACAACGGGGTCAGCGATTTGCTCAACGATCGATGCTACTAATCCGTTTCCTAGGTCTTGTACCGGTTTAACCGTAGGGGCAGCAAACTTGGTCCCCGCGTTTAAAAAGGCCTCAAGTTTGTTGATCGCTGCGGTAAAAACCCCGGTCTCCCCGGCGATGTTTTGGGCCTCTTTCAAACGACCGTCTAAAAATTTCAAACGCTTCTGCAATTTGACATCTTGGTTGCGGGATTCTTCAACACTTTTATCTAATAATGTTTTAAAATTGGTGTCGGCGCAAGGATTGCCCTTCACCTGCTGCCCGTCAAAATAATTTTCATAACTATTGATGAACCCGGGTACCACCGATCGCGGCAGATACGCGCACTGGGTCGTGACATCCGTCCCCGTTGAGCAAGCCGTTTGACAAGCCGTGAACTTCGCTTCATTGCTCAACTTTCCCTTAGCGGCATCGCCGGCGTTAAACCGCAGGCAAGCCACCACGTCTTCGACATCACCGCGAACCCCATTTTTATTCGCGTCGAAAGTTTCAGCCTCTTCAGCGGTCACGCCGGGACATTCCTTCACATCAAAGTTGTTCTTCGAATTCTGTGACGGCGGAACACACCAAGCGGCTTTATCATCAGCCGCGGACTTGATCGTGCAAGAGTCGGCAACATAGGCCTTTTCCTGTGTGGGATACAACCAATGATAAATTGGGTTACGAAAATTGGCCAAGTCCCGTACCCAACCATAAAGATATCCGCCCCCACCGACGATTTTCTCATTTTCCCCTTTCTCATTTTTATCCAATACCGATCCCGCAACCATCTTCCCGCTCACGGTTTTCAACGGGCCATCACGACCTTTCTTTGTAAAACTCCCCGGACAGCTGGTCTTCTTTTCACATCCCGGTGGACAACTAGAATTTGCTTCGCACCCCGGTGGACAGCTAGGATTTTCCGTGCGCTCACACCCCGGCTCAATCCAATCCGCGGTCTGTTCATACCACTCGACAAGGGTCTGATTCAATTGTATCGTAGAAACATTGACCAACCCTTGGGCGTATTCAATGAAATAAGGCAGCCCATAAACGATTTCGTCCAACGCGTCATCAGGCCATAGATTCGCAGATACGGAAGCCGCCGCCCCCTCGCCGCACAGGCAGTCAAACCCTATCGGTCCCATTTCTGAATCAACCAAACACTGATCCTTTCCTCCATGCTTAAAACAGGCGGACGAATAAGGATATACAGTAGAACAAAACCGGTCCGCACCTGGTTTCCAGCCTCCGGCGTTGCCTGGGCCAACCGCGCATTCTTCTTCGGGAGGTATTGAATCTGGATTTGGATTAGTTGGCGTAAATAACTCATTGATCGACGGCACAATATCCAAGACCTGCGGCGGATCTCCTGCCTTCCCGGTATTGACACTATCCACACACCAGCCGCCACTGGGTCGAAAACCTCCGTCTTGCGTCGGATTAAGCGGCAGACTCAACTGCGGTGAAACCTCGCTGGGAAGATTCGTACAAACGCCTGGATTCGTAGAAGAGTTTAAAGGAGCGCCTAGCATCTTACCTGCATCGCACAAGTTGCAACGGACATCCTCGGTTGTGACTTTACTATAATCGATTTCATTCAAATCAACGCCCCATTGGCCAATCTTATAAAAAAATGGAAAAACCCCGCTGGCGTCTTCAACAAAAAACCGCCCTGGCGTTCCCTCAGGGGGAATCGGCGAAATCAACAGCTGCCGCCCATTGGGATTATTGGGATCTCGTCGATACAAATGGTGTTCATCATCTCGGCCTAACTGCGCACGGAAAGACAATGCCGCATTATTCGTGTTTTCCGGAAAGGCTTCGTAGGCATAGGGGTAATCATATCGACCATTATATAGACCCTGAGGGTTCTGATTAGTGACGGTAGAATAAATACTTTCCTTTGCGCAGATGGCTTTCGAGTTCGAAGGACACCCCTCCGGACGAACGCCCAACGAACACTCTTCATCATAGTTATCTTTATCTTTGTCACCGCAGAAATCATCATTGTCGATGGGAAGATCGCAACAGGCCGGACGGTCCGGATTTTCTGCAGCATCGGGCAAACAGCATGCCGATAGGGCGCTCCCAGTTCCAGCCGCATGAACTCCCCAGTCATTGACATCGCCGGTCTTCACTAATAAATCCTTCAAACCGCCCACATCTTTTATTCCATTGATAAAATAATTGACAGCGGAACTATCAACTATAGGAATCCGCCGCAACCGCTGGGTATAGTTATATCCAAAACGTGAGATGTAGTCCGGCGCGCTTTTTTTATCAGAAGGATTCTGCAGGTCGCCAAAAATTCCATCAGAGTCGCTGTCAATCAAATCGGGAATTTGCACATTGTCCGTAACGACACCCTGAATGCCCGCTTGCACCCCCATCTCAACAAATTGATCGGCGATCGATAAATTGGCGATCATTTTATTCCAGGCATCGGTTAGCCCGGGTTGGACCACCGTAACTTGCAAGACAATCGCCACAAAACTATATGCCAATGCTATGATTGCGTATATAGCCCACCATTGTCCCGTAATAACGGCAATAATAACAATGATGAGGATAATGATGAATTTGATGATCATCTTAAAAACATTATCATGCTTACAATAGCCTGGTTTCTTCCCATCGAGCTTGCCTCTCAAATACACCTGCCAAACCGACTCTCCATAACTCGCCATCGAAGAAACCATCTGAGCTGCCGAGGCATTTGCCGCCTGCATGGTTAACGTTTTGATTTGCGAAATGCGGTTAAAATTGAACACGACCGCGTAAAAAATCAGACCGACCGCGGCGACCAAAATCAAAATCACCGCGATCTGCCCTTTTTCTGAACGGTGTTTTTCAGAAATCGGATTTCGGATTTGAAAAAACCTTTTTACCTGCATTATTTTTTTATTCAATTCATTGATCACAAAAACCACCTATGGCTGCTCGTTTAATCCTTCTCAAGCCCTTTCATGTCAAAATTGAAAAAATTCGCGGGGTAGGCGGCATCGATGTCCGTCGCCGTATAAAACGTGGGCTTAATCTGCTTCATAGGACAAGAAGAGCTGGTACACCCTAAATCCTTAGTTAAAATCTCTTCATGGGCGTGAATACGGTCGGCCAAATCCCGTCCGGTCCAGGTGAAGACCTTAATCATCCCGACGATCAACAATAACGTGATCATCATGCTGAAAGTAAACTCGATGGTCACCTGGGCTTGAATTTTTTTATTCACTACTCTCTCTTCACCTTTCACTTATCAAACTCCTCCAACCTCGTTACCCAGCGTCGGCCGCGCAGGTCCTTGATTCGGCTGCGGATAAAAATGATCGGGCCTTCGTGAGGACGGTCCTTCCCTTGATCCATACAAGTAAGCTCGATATTATCCTGAGAAAAACAGTTATTGCAGGCCTCCACTGGATTATCTAAGCCTGCGACGGCATTTTTCTTGGCCCATTCGCTAGGACTCCCATCGGCGTATTTCCACTGCAAAGGTTGACCGTCGGATGTGCAAAAGCGTCCCGTATCGTTATCAATATAAAAAATGCGTTGGATCAATTCCGCGTGGTCCTGTCGATTGGTGTTGCGGATGAATTGAGAAGTTAACGGATCAAATAATTTTCCCTGTTCCACTCGCAGCATGGTTCCCTCTTTTGTCATCGCGTAAATGGCAACATCATCATCCAATCCAAATTTACGCTTTGACAGTCCCTGTTCCTCGCGTAGCGCCGCGTCCTGATCATCAAACCCCAAATTGACGTCCCCCTCCTGAAAATCAACCACCTTGAGCGACTGAATTTCATTCGCGTGCTTGGCGACTTCTGCTTGATAGGCCGCTAATGTCGCATTAGGATCGGACGCCGGCGGAGGAACTCCCACAACCTCTAACACGCTCTCTTCCTTTAAATCACCATCAACGTCCATGCTCGAGTTCAGATCATTCGCGGGATCAATATTTTCTTTCAACCCCTCGACCGTCTGCCACTGCCAATGAAAATTGGTTCGTAATTCCGACGGGACATCCACCTTTCCATCCAAATCCAAATCAAAGCATTTCTCACAGCCGGAATTAAACTTTCCGATAGCATTCGCCCTAACAATCTTTGTATAAAAAATAACGCATCCTTGTCCGCCATTACAATTCTTGTCCCAGCAGGTCCCTCTCGGATGAGGATCATGATCACAATGCTTCGCTTCGTTATCCCGATACATCGTCATTAAATCATATTCCTTAAATGCTGACGTAATGAAAGGAAACCGCTGGCCATTCACAATCAAATCAAATATAGGTAAGTGTTGGGTGCTTTCAAAAGCCAGCGGCATCAACAAATTTCGGCTGAAAGTTCCGGAAGCACTTGTCATATAAGGAATCCGATCACGTTCTCCCAATTGATCAGCACCGTTGATGGACAAACGATCTTCAATCAGAAGAATAGAAGCGGCATTGCGTGCCCGAGACGGGCGGCGGCCGGTATACTGCCCTTCTCCCGTTTTATAGGACTCTGTAAGCGCGAATCGAAACGCCCTGAGCTGCTGATTTAAATTCTGGCTGGTATTGAATCCGGTGCGGACAATCAGCCCTATGACAAAGATCAAAATAGCGCCAAAAATCGCCAACTCCGAAGCGGCCTGAGCGGCCTGCGGGAATTTGAACCATTTTGTATAAAAACCATGACTCATAAAGCTTAAAACCCTCCGACGCTGGTGAATCCCGAACGCCGCTCAAGAGAGTTGGATTGATCAGTACGAATCGTCCATACGCCTTCACGGGTCTCATCAGGAACGGAAACAACCCGGCTTTCCATATTGGCCGACAAACTGACCGTCACTTTGCCGTTGGTTAACCGCGGATCATATTGATCCCCCAAATCATCCACCGCGGCCTTCCAGCGCCCCAACACCCCGCGGCCAAAATAGTTACCGATCGCGATGAACGCGGCGATGATCAAAATCAGCAGAATCATATACTCTAACGTGCTTTGTCCTCTTTGCCTCATTTTTGACACCTCGCTCCTTATTTCACTCTTCTCTAATTCACTATTCAATTCACAATCAATTCGTTTCCCGAAATCCTTGGTTCACAATCACGCTCGAATCAGTAAATGTCGAATCCTTATCATAATCGATCCTTCTCGTCCCCAAACGATCAATGGTGCTGATCTGCCGATCCACCCGTGTTATGGTATTCACGGAATCCAAATGCCCCTGGTCACCGCCTTCTTGTTCGGAATTGACCTGGTCCCCGACCTGATCGGAAACCACTTTAATCATCGCCTGCGTCGATCGCCGCAACATCGGCGACATGGCCATCAAAACCGCCACCACAATCCCGATCAAAAGCGAGTATTCCAAAAATGTCTGGGCGTTTTCTCGATGACCAAATCTCATCTTACTCCTCTGCTCTTACAGGTGCGGCGGCTGAAGGCCCTGATCTTTCAGGGCATCGATCGGCCGCTTCTGCTTCGATACGGATTTCACGGCTGTGCTATCGTCCATGTCCATCCGATAAACACTGACATTCGTGGCTGGGGCAAAAACATCTTCCCGTCTTAACGTATCGCTGTTGGTAAACCGTCGACTGTCCGACTGAACATAATACGGTTCGTATTCTCGGACCAGGTTCCCTAAAAAATTCATTTCCGCGTTGGAATGGATGGCATACACTTGCTTCACTAAAAAATCGCCGGCACCCTGGATACGGCTTTGCAAAACTCGACGGACATAAACCGACATCGACGAAACAAAGGCAATCACGATAAAAAAGACCAGCACATATTGCACCGCGATGCCTTGGCCCTTATTGTCTCGTAAATTTTTAAACATGCCTCAACCTCTCATCACAACTTCCCTCCCCCATTGAGCTAAGATCTTTTTCCCTTTCCTCTGCGGGGAGGGCTAGGGAGCGGGGAACACGTTTAAGAAAAAACAAGGCTTACTTCAAGATGAGAAATCTTCTTTAAAGTAAGCCATGCTTATTTTACTTATTTGCCTTTTTCATTTTGAGGCATTGCCTTTGATACCCCAAAATGTCTTAATGACATACTCAATTTATTGACGGGAAAACTCCCGCTGGATCATCTGCTGGGTTGATTGAACAGAACGAAAGACATAGGTGCTCATCGCGTACATCGCCGACGCCACCACCGCGATAACAATCGCGTATTCGACCAAATTCTGACCGGTCTTTCCTCTTTTACGCCAACCCAACATTCATCCTCCCATAAAAAAATGCAACGCCGCTATTTCGGAGAATTCCATAATTTTACTACTTTTTCTCATTTCCCCAAAAGGTCTGCTCGGCATTGATAATTGTACTATTCACAATTGTCGTGGTCGTCTCATCATCTAGTAAAACAGAATTCGTAATGCCGGCTTTAAAAGTATCCCTCGTATTGCTGGCAACCTCGGTTGTTCTAACATAATTGGTGTTACCTGGATCGTACTGATCGCCGATGTCGTCGGCCGCACTGCGCAACCGGCCTTGGATACCACGCTTGATATACATTTGTATCGACAGCAAGGCCCCGATGACAATGATAATCAATACCGCGTATTCCAGGGTGCTTTGCCCTTTCATCCTCCTTAAAAATTTAAACATGTCTTGCCTCCTCCTTAATTGAATTTCTCTAAAAAGAGATTTTAATCCTCTTAACCTCCGCTTGAAATCTGAACACCCTCAGCGGTTATTAATTTTTCCACTGTGTTTCATCGGTCTTTATAGGCATATCATACGTTGAAACTTGGGCACCACCCGCTTTTCTGGTGCGCTCAGAATAAGTATCGGTGTCAAACTTACCGCCGGTGCCGGCTTGATTCGTATGAACCTCCGTGGTTTTATCATAGCTGTCAATTTCATATTTGGTGTCCAAATAATACGGTTCATACTGGTTCGTTGTTCCAATCTCATTTGTCGCGGAAACCAGCCACGCCGATGCGCCGCGGATACGTCCTTGAATCGCGCGCTGGGCGTAGGTCTGCATCGCGATCACCGCTGCCACCACCAGCGAAATCAGCAACGCGTACTCCGCGGTCTGCTGCGCTTTCTTATTCTTCATTAACTTTCTAAACATGGATTGTTCCTCCGTTTTTAATTTCTTTGCTGATCTTATCCCCCGGTTTTTGTACCCACTTGATCCGAAGGCCAAGATCCCGATAACCGGTTTGACATATTAACCATGCCGTCTTTGGCGCTATTCAAAACACCATCGAAGGCCTTGGTAAAAATGCCTCCATTCGGTTTTAAAAAAATAATAAGAACGGCGATCACACCGGTGACCAAAATGATATATTCCAGCGTGCTCTGCCCTTTCTTTTTTTGATTCCTTTTCTTTATCATTGCTGTCCTCCTGGGCCCTCTTGTTAACTTAACAAAATGCTTCTCCATTTTGCGGGTATCATGAAGATCCAATCATCTCCCCCAAAAGGTCTGCTCCGCGTTAACAATCTCGGAATTGACCGTTGTGATTGTTTTTTCCGGCTGCAATAAGGTCGAATTGGTTTTCCCGTCTATAAATGTATCGTGCGTGTTACTAACAACAGTTGTGTGAACACGATAATTGACGTTACCTGGATCATACTGATCGCCGATATCGTCGGCAGCACTTCGTAGACGACCTTGGATGCCGCGCTTAATATACATTTGTATGGACAACAAAGCACCAATGACAATGATGATCAAAACCGCGTATTCCAGGGTGCTCTGCCCTTTCATCTTCCTTAAAAATTTAAACATGTCTCGCCTCCTCCTCAATTTAATTTCTCTGCAAAGAGAATTGGATCAATTTAGCATCCTCTATTACGGGGTCGTGCCGCCAGCTGGAGGCGTTCCTCCGGTACTGGTGCCCGATCCTCCACTGGGCTTAAAACTATCTTCAGTCACAACCGACTTATAATCTGAAGCCTGAAACCCATCTTTCTGTCTGGTGCGTTCAGAGTAGGTGTCAGACTCGAATTTACCGCCTTTGATTTCATTCGTATGACTCTCGGTCGTTTCATCAAAAGAGTCAATATGATAATCGGTTTTTAGATAATAAGGTTCGTATTGATTAATGTCTCCGAGTTCCGGTGTTTTCTCAACCAAATACGACGAGGCATCGCGGATACGTCCTTGAATCGCGCGCTGAGCGTAAGTCTGCATCGCGATCACCGCCGCGACCACCAGCGAAATCAGCAACGCGTACTCCGCGGTCTGCTGCGCTTTCTTATTCTTCATTAACTTTCTAAACATGGATTGTTCCTCCGTTTTTAATTTCTTTGCTGATCTTATCCCCCGGTTTTTGTACCCACTTGATCCGAAGGCCAAGATCCCGATAACCGGTTTGACATATTAACCATGCCGTCTTTGGCGCTACCCAAAACACCATTGAAGGCCTGGGTGAAAATACCTGTATCCGGCTTTAAAAAAATAATAAGAACGGCGATCACACCGGTGACTAAAATGATATATTCCAGCGTACTCTGCCCTTTCTTTTTTTGATTCCTTTTCTTATACATTGCTATCCTCCTTCAAAATGACTACTAACGTTGCTAAAACAACTTTACAAATCCCTTCAGGTGTGAACCCTTTTCTTAAGTCATTTGCGGTTAAGACCAAACTTCTCTGATCAAAGGCCTGATTTTTTTAAAAATTTGCTGTTGTCGCCTTTGTTCAAATGTTTCTGTCCTAACGTTTCAAATAACCCTTGTCCGCCTTAAAGCATCCCCGCGCTTCAAGCAGAATTCACTCTCGGACTCTATTACCGGCCAAATTTTGCAGCCGGCATCTGCAGACCACTGGATGGGCCCACAGAATCATCCCTGCTAAAAGCAAGGTCAGATCGCTTGCAACACGCCTTTTCTCGAAAGACTTTGCAGTCAATAAAAAATCTCCAGCCCGCGATGGATGGAGATGATGTTCAAAAGGATGATATCTTAAAAAAAGAAATGCGAGGCCATTCTGGAATATGTATCTTATTTGTTCAAAAAAACTTACAATCATTCCCTGCTCCTGATAAGCAGCCAGATCTCCCCCCTCTTCACTTTTAAAGTATAACATGCTCTTATTTTAAATGTCAAGTTACAGAATTGTTATATATTAGTATT
Source organism: Candidatus Omnitrophota bacterium (assembly GCA_023247795.1). Lineage (GTDB taxonomy): Bacteria > Omnitrophota > Gorgyraeia > Zapsychrales > JANLHA01 > JAHFFS01. Next base: position 42,387 of record JAHFFT010000006.1, on the reverse strand, counting down.
CGTATTATAAACATGACAAAAATAATTTTCTTCCCTGAAAATCGCTGATATTGCGCTCATTGACCTTCCTGACCGCCAGAGCCAAATCATTTTGATAAGGATAATCTTCCCTTGGCATAATCAGTTCAACTTTTACCAGCTCTTTGGTACACTGTAAATATCCGGCTATGTTGTAAAATATTGATGTCATTGATGATAGGTCTAAATCGCCGTATGCTGATGGAAAAAAGGCCTCTTGGCCGTAGCGATTCAAATAGTTAAGTGCAATATGCAAATCATTGGCCTCGGATAAATCGTTGGAAATATTTTCATCTTGAGACACATACTCTTCCGAGACATTGGGTTGCAGAAAATTTTGTAGCGATTTCGATTCTTGAAAACAGGGCCAGCGCTGAACATAAGCACTGATGAGTCCCGCTGCTGTCATTTCCTTATCACTCATATTGGTTAAAATAACGCCCATTTGCGGCTGGTTCCCTGGCATTTCAAACCCCACCGCCCTTAACGAAATGGGATGTAACTCCCCAACCGGATCTTTGATTTTAACGGTCATTTCATCATAGGCAACCTGCTTATGGCCATCGGTCATTTCAAAATTTTTCTTATAAACAAAATCTTGCGATCCAAAAAGTTGCTGATAAAACTCCTGCGACGGCCATAGTCCGACGAGAAATGATCGTTTTGTGTCAATGAAGGAATCAAAGGCAATGATCTCTTGATCGTCATAACCAAAAGCCATGATCTTATGTAATTTTCGATTCGTGTCATTAGCAAAGCCTGCCGCCAAATGATAAAGCGATTGGCCATCCTGAACAGCACCCAGAATCAGCGGCTCACGCGGCATTAACCATTGATTGATCATTGTTGTGGTGATCTGGTTGATGGACGAAAAATTGGGCCCTTTTCTCTTCGCAGAACTCAGCCCGGCGCCCAGGGCATCTACCCATAAGCAATTACCGGCTTTAAAGACCACCTTGATATAGGCTGCTTTTGTAACTAATTGTGAAATGTGTATTTGCAGCTGTGCTCTTACCCCCGAAACGGTATTCAAAAATCGTGCTAAATCATTGATCTTGAAAAATGGGATTTTGGTTTTTAGACCGTTAATCGCCCATAATCCGTCTTTTGTGTAATGAATAAAATCTTCAAGTCTTTTAATCCCAAATACTTGCAAAAATAAAAGCACTTCCCCGGCCTGCTCCAGCTCTTGCTGAGAAAATCCGGCCGGCAGATGATCCTTTAGTATTTTTCCCAAAAGTGGCCCGTCGGAAATCTCCCATTCTGCCGCCTTTAGAAAAATGCTGCCCATATGATCATAAAGCGTCTTTGGTAGCTTAGGGGGACTGTCCCCTTTAGGGGACAGTCCCTCTTTTGGCTGCAATGAAGAGGCTCTTTTCACACTGAATTTACGCTGACTCTGTGCGACCGGAGGAAGAGGAGACTTAGACGGTTGAAGCGGGGGAACAGGAGGAAAACCAGGAGGGGGACAGTCCCTTTTTGGGGACTGTCCCCCTAATATTTTCTTCTGATCGGGAATTTTAAAAGATTTGGCTTTAACACCCTGTTGAACAACCGATTCTTTTCGGCCGGGGTCTTGTGGCCGCCTGCCCACCGGACTACTTAACGTCGATCTCTGTAAAATGTTGTTAATCGCCGACTTAGAGAGATTTAATTCAAATGCGGTATGGACAAAATCCGCCATCTTTCGACAGCTGACCTGCGGGAGATCCTTCTTCTTTTGGACAATGAACTGTACAACTTCTTGTTTGAGTTTATGAATAACTCCCATAAAAAATCCCTAATTCAGAATGGACATTTAATGCCTAGGGGACTGTCCCCTAGTATAAGGGGACTGTCCCCTAAAAACAACTTCTCTTTTCGCTTTTAAAAATCTTGTTGTATAATGACCTTAGCGATGAAAGACATAACCTTAAACTTTTTCCATTCACTTTAATCAAGGATTCCTATGCATAAATGTCCTTATTGCTTCGATGATGTCTCCCCCGACACTGAGGGCAAAGAATGCCCGCATTGCAAAAACATCATCGTTGATGATCTTCTGAAAATCGATTATCCCGACAGCGATAAAAAGGCGTGCACTTACTGCGGCAAAAAAATTAATAAACCAGCCATCTACTGCAAATTCTGCGAACACTGGCTGGATGAATTGGACCAATCCATCAATGATTTTGGAGTCATGGAAGAATAATCTTGAGAGTCCCCGTTGCCCAGGCCCAAAAAAACTGGGACACTGAGGGCCTATGGAGCAATAACAATCCTGTCCCCCATCGCACACCGGGTTTGATCAATCACTCCAGAAGGCAATTCAATCGCTGAGCATGCCTGCCAAAAATACGGGCTGATACAAAACGGCTTAATATTTCTGACCAAACCAACAATCCGATCGTCCCCGTCGACAAAAATCACGTCAATCGCGAACCGCATAAAAAACATGTGAATGCCGCGGCATTGGGTTATGATAAGAGCTTCTCGTCGAGCCATCGATTCGCGGTTTAAAAGTCCTACCAGGCGAGAGACCATGGTGTCGGCGATTCTTCCTTCGGTTGCGATAACAGTTTGTTTGGTTTGATTGATGATGCGGGTCACGTTACGTGGATTTATTGAAGATCGACTTATCCAACTTAAAACCCATCGTCATAAAGTCGTCATAGCATTTGGGGATGTATCCGGTCGCGAAAAATTCGCCTAAAACCACCCCCTCCTCGGACCGGCCGGAAGGCTTAAAATAAAAAATGTCTCTGAGGTCCAACTGATAATCCGGAAGCATTCCAACAATTTCGGTAACGCCGGTGATCTTGCGGCTCCCGTCGGAGAGACGGGCCACGTGCACGATCACGTCAATGGCCGATGAGATCATTTGATTGATGGCGTGGGTCGGCAGTTCGATACCGCTCAACAAAATCATCGAACTCATCCGAACCATCACATCCCGTGTTGAATTGGCGTGCAAGGTGGTCATCGATCCATCGTGGCCGGTATTCATCGCCTGCAACATATCCAAAACCTCGGCCCCTCGGCATTCCCCAATGATGATGCGGTCTGGCCGCATACGCAGCGAATTGATAAACAACTCGCGGATGGAGACCGACCCGCGGCCTTCCACGTTCGACGGCCGGGCCTCCAGACGCGCCCAATGCTGTTTCTTCAGCCGCAATTCGGCCGCGTCCTCAATGGTGATGATCCTTTCATCATCGGGGATGAACGAAGACAACACATTGAGCAAAGTCGTTTTTCCCGCCCCGGTCCCTCCGGAAACCACAACATTCTGCCGGCCCAACACGCAGGCATTGAGAAAATCCTGCATGGGCGGGCTGAAGCTGCGATATTTTTCCATCAAATCGTTGAGTTCCAATCGCTCAACGCCAAATTTTCTAATCGTAATCATCGGGCCGTTCAACGACAATGGTGGGATGATCGCGTTGAACCGCGACCCGTCGGGAAGACGGGCGTCCACCATGGGCACTGACTCATCAATCCGCCGGCCTAACGGGGCGATGATCCGGTCCATAATCGAACGCATCTGCTGATCGGATAAAAATCGTTTGTTGGTCAAAATCAATTTGCCATTTTTTTCAATATAGAGCTCTTCTTTGCTGTTCACCATGATGTCGGTCACGTCTGGATCGGCTAAAAATTCTTCAAGTGCTCCCAGCCCCAGCGCTTCATCGACAATCTCCTTAACAATGCGGCTGCGTTCTTCATGCGAGGCGATCATTCCGCCCTTTTCTTCCATCAAGAGATTCCCGACGATCTTTTGCGCCGAGTTCTTCAGCTCTTGGGCTTTGTGCGGATCCCCTAAGACCTCCGGACTGAGATCCTCGACGTGCAAACGGTTCACCAGCTTCTCATGGATTTTTTTCTTCAACGTAACAATCTCATCTTCTTCCTTAGCGAAATAATCATGCCCTCCCCCCAACGAATGCTGAGTGATCCCAAATTTTTCCCAAAATTTGACGGACTTGTCCAAATCCTCGGACTGCCGCACCTTGGCCAATTCCGCGGCCTGGACATAAATTTCATCCCTTTTAAGATCGTTGGCCATTTTATTGAACGCTTCCGAAACAGCGGCCTTCGGACTATCGACTACGACTGGAACGCCACGATTGAGCGCCATGCCAACGGCCTTCCCGTCCGACGGGATCTGACCAAAAATCTCACAGGAAAGCGCTGAACGCACCTCTTGCCAGGCGACACCACCACGGCTCTCCGAGCGATTAAGAATCACTTTAACGATCTTCAAAGGGAAATGCAGACTGGTTAACAACTCCAAGCACGACTTGATTTGATAGACTGCTAAGATGTCGGGGGTCGCGACCAAAAGGATCAAATTGGAATGATCGAGGACCGTGAGCAGAATCTCGCTGAAGGCCTTGCCAGCGTCGACAATGATGTAATCATAAATCTGCCTGGCCTTCTTAAAAAACGGTTTGATATTGCTCGCGGTGATGTGTCCGATTTGTTTGGTATGAACAACCGCCGGCAAAAAATCCAAGCCGCTGTCGTGCGTGATTGTAAATTTGGTGATCGTCTCGGGATCTTCCATGGATTCGATTTCCGAGATGAGATTGGCCAAAGATTGGCGGGGAACCAAGTTCAGCATCCTTGACATATCGTGGTAGGCCTGAAAATCCAAATCCAAAAGCAGAACCCGCTTGCCGGTGGCGGCAAGGGCGGTCGCGAGATTAACCGCAATAAAGGTCTTGCCAACGCCGCCTTTATTGCTGAAAACCGTGATCGTTCTTGATTCCATAAGAAGGGGATGATTAAAAAATAGAATGCTTCTGGAAGAAAATTTTTAGCTGTGCTTCTTCACACTTCAAGATATGCCATGCGCTTTAAATCTAATTCAAAGACACCCGCCCGTCAAAAGATCCTAGTTCTGCTGCTCGCTATCGCCAAAAACCGCTTCCTGACTATAAACAATCGGAACAGTGACAACCAGCTCTTCCAAATCGATTTCAGCTGGAAAGGGATCGAAAGGTGCCAAAATCAATGCCGTATTGACCGCGTCCTTATCAAAAACATCATATCCCGACGACTGTTCCACTTTCGCCTCTTTCAAGTTACCGTCCTTCTCCAAAACCAAATTCAACTTGACCGTTCCCTGCCAATTGTTCTCACGGGCTTCATAAGGATAAGAAATGGTATTTGAAATCCGTTTTTGAATAGCTTGCACATAAGTGGCTATGGCATTGGTAGAGCCTTCGTCCGCCACCTTTGGACTTTCCTGGGGCTGGGCTGAAGGAGCAACAGGGGCAGCAACGACGTTCGTCGTATTATCAACATCCCCGTATGGTGCTAAGGTAATGGTTTGTTCACTTGGCTCCTCCTCAGGGGCGGCCACCGCAGCCGGCTGCTCTGGCACAGCGACGGGCTGCTCTGCAAATTCCGGCAAATCGACATTATTTAAATTTTGCTCCGCTTGGCTCTCTTGGCTCTCAGTCGTTGCAACGGCATCTGCTTTCTTCGCTTCCTCTAATTTACTAACCTCGGGAAGCTTTTCCTCTTTAACCTGATCCGAAATTGGCCGATTAGGCTCCGGGCCAATATCCCGCCCCGGTCGTTTTTGCCGAACAATGGTGGGTGTCAAAGAAACCACCAACTCCTGATCTTGATTGGGAGTCGGAGTAGCGGTATGTCGAAAAAGAAATCCTACCAAAGGAATGGAACTTAAAAATGGAACTCGATTAACCGTCTCGCCCTGCTGCTGCTTGATGAGACCGGCGATCACGATGGTTTGTTTATCATCCAAAAGGACTTTGGTATTGGCTTGCCGGTTGGTAAAAGCCACGTCATCGCCGACGGCGTTCGCGGCATCAATATCGCGGACGGAAACATGCAATGTCATGTCCACTTTTCCATCTTTGATCTCTGGCGTAACAGTCAAATCAATACCGTATTGCTTAAAACTCACGTTTTGCTGGACCGACGCGCCTCCGGTTGAGGTCGTAGTGGTCCGGACCGGGATTTCGCCTCCGACGTGAAATGAGGCTTCCTCACCGTTAGAGACAAGAATACTCGGCTTCGATAAGGTGCGCGCCTTTCCTTCTTGGATCAATAAGTCCACCGTCGCCAAGATGGCGTTGGTCCGGTCAAATCGGCCAAGCTTGAACCAGTCCTCGACGCTGCGGCCGGCAAACGTCGGCAGCACTTCCTGATACCCCAAAACGATATGATCGGAACTTCCGGCCGTCCAGTCAAAACCCAATTCTTTTGAAAGCGTTGTATTCAATTCCGAAATCTGCACATCGATTTGGACGAGATCTTCTTCCTCTTTGACCATATTGATCACATTGGTGCTGAACTGACCCATGATTTTTTCAAACTCGTCCTTTTTTTGCTTAAGGATATGCCCCGAAGCAATGATCTTCCCTTCATAATTGTTCTTTTTTAAATCAACGTCTTTGATATCCGCATCATCCAGTAACTCTTGGATTCTCTGCGTCAAAGAATCCAACTCCTCTTCCATGACCCGGGCCATGATTTTTCGTTTGCCGTTTTCATCCCAAATAAAAATCGGCGTCTCACCCACCGCGCGCCCAATGATGAGAATCTCTTTCTCATCAGCGTTAACCACGTCAATGATGCCGGGGTTGCTGATCGCGATCCGCGTGAGCTGAGAAACCTTCAAAGAAACCAAGTCGCCCTTATTGAGGGAGACCTTGTCTTCTTTCATCGTATCCACGACGTCCTGTAAGGCAGAAACTTTTGGGACAGTAACCAAAGAAGAGAAAAACACAAGGGTTAAAACGGAAATGATCGCGGGCTGTTTGATGAAATTTTTCTGAGTTGTTAGCATCATAGAGTCTTTACTTCCTTTTGTTAAATTGGTGAAGAAGGAATGTTTTTTCTATTCCCCATTCACTTTTCACTATTCACCTTTTAAAAAGCTTGTCCGCCACGGAAAATCTGAATAAAGGGCTTGACCTCTTCTTGTTTGTCTGATTTCACCGGTTCAATATCCGCTTTAGAACGGGGAACCACCAGCTCAGTCCCCTGCTTTTCAAAAACATAATCCGCCAAAGAACTCCAGCTCGCGGCTTGAATGACCTCGGTCGCGGTTTCTTCCGGCGGACGCAAAACCAGCTGCATCCGGCCGTTTTTCTCAATAAATGACAGCAAACTGGCTTCTTCCGGCGATAACGCGAAGGTGATATTCAACGCCCTGGCTTCCTGCTGCTCTTCATATTCGCCCGGGGCCTGAAATTTGACCCCTACCGCCAGAACCTGGATGTTTTGAAAGATCATCGAGGAAATTTTTTCATTTTCGTTCGTCACCGGATCCGGCATATCCATGTGTGCTATGATGTCCACGTAGTCACCGGGATTGATCATGCCGCCAACGGCGGAGAGCGCGTCAATCCTAACCGTGTAAGCTCTTTTTCCTTCCGGTGTTCGCAAAGCCAGCGAGGATTTGGGAAGGGACAGCGCCGCTTGCACCTGCGGCATTTGCGGGATCGGCCGGTCTTTAACTTTTTGCAATTCCGCTTGCATATCCTTAATCTCTTCGACAAGCGGCCGCATTTTTTTATTTTCAAATTCCTGGGAAAGTCGGGCGGTTTCGGTTTTGATGCTATCTTGAATATGATTGGCGGTTAAAACAGCAGCGACGAGCCCTAATCCAACCGCTAACAAAATGATTGCTATTTGTTTCTTGTTTTCAATATTCATGCCTCTACTCCTCTAAAAGTTTCGCATTGATGTCAATCGAGGCCTTACTTCGCAGGTCCTCAATATACTGCATAACCTTCTGCTGCTGCTTCAAACCCGTCAACTGCATTTGCAGATCATTGGCCACCTCCGAAAACTCAACCTGCTCCCCGCCAATTTTATCATCAACCTTAACGATGGTATAACCGTCCGCTCCTTTAAAAACGTGTGAAACATCGCCCTTTCCTAATCCGCTCACCGCGTTTTGCAACGGCTCTGATTGGAATTCGCTGATCATTTCCAACTCACCGCCCTGGGCCGCGGTCTTGCCCTTCGAACGCGTCTGCGCCATCGGCGCGAAGTCCGTGCCTTTTAAAAGTTCGATCAAAATGTCTTTGGCATCAGCTTCGTTATCGACGACAATCTCCCGCAATTTCCATTGCGCGGGCTTCACAAAATCTTTTTTATTGGTATTGTAATATTCTTCCGCCTCTTCCTTGGTCGCCGCTACCCCTTCGGTCAACTGTGCGCCCAAAGCCCTGATCAATACCGTCTGCCGAAATTCCTTGACCGCCTGGACCACTTCTTCTTTTTGTCCGAGGCCCAAACGATCTGCTTCTTGTGCCAGCAGTTGTTGATTGACCACTTCGTTTAAAATCAATTTATTTTGCTCAACATCCGCCGTATTGTATTCGGGGGCCATCTCTTTTAGCGCGTTAAGACGCTTTTTAAATTCTTCCAACGTGATTGACCAATTGCCCACTTTGGCTAAGACATCTGATTTGGCTTCCGTTGAAGTTGTGGGTGAAGTTGTGGCCTGCTCTTTATTTTCACCTGCGGGCGGGATTATTACAGGGGAGACTTCTGCTGGAACCGGCTTATCCGCGACCGGTTGTTCTTTTTCCGATTTCGTCGACGATACTTTTTGCTTAAAATAATTTGTTACTACCGAAATTTTATCGCACCCAGTCAGCCCTCCTAAAAGAAAAACTCCGATTATCGTCAAAAACAGCGCTGGTCTATGTTGCACAAATACCCCTTTCTCTAAAAGTAGCGAACCACGAAGCTTTTATCGTTTGCTTAAAGGATTGCTTTTCAGATAGAATTTGATTTTCCCCAACCAGCCCCCCGACAACCCTGAGAACCTTGCCAAACACTGAAAATGCCCTTTAATTAGAATAAGATACAGTAAAGTATATACGCTGAAAATCCAAAAAACAAGTACAAAACAGGAAATTTCTCATTTAAATTTCAAAATATTCACTTTCCGGCAAAACTACTTTAACGGATTCGAGATAAAGCATTTACCACAATATCCCCGCCCCAAGGCTGACAGCCATTTCCTTTTTTGACAGGTCTCCTTTCAAAAAAATTTCGCCTTTGTCTTTGGCCAGACGCTTGGTTAATTTCAATTCCAGCCCCAGATCCTCGCCCAAACGGTTGCTCAATTTAAAGGAAAGGCCGGTATCGCGATCAAAGTCATAAGAACAACCAAATTCGATGCTTTTAGGCTTTCCGTCTTCGCAAACCAGCTCCAAAGACAGATCACCGTTTTTGTTAACCTGCCACTTCCCTAAAAGAACCAAGGATTTCTTGGCTGGTATAGCACCGATCGAAACTTCATACCGCAGGCCCTCGGCCGTCATCCTGCCCCATCCCACGTTAAAATCAAATTGCGAGCCTAAAGTTTGATTGACCCCGCAAGAGGACTGCGAGGTTAATTCGGCCTGCAAACTTGCGTTCGCTTTCACTCCGCAAGTTTGGACCTCATTAAGAACATAAGAAATCCGATCCTTTCGCGTAATATCCCAATGGCCTTTGAAGGTTAACGCGTTAACTGCTTTTTGTTCTCGCTCTGATTTGGAATTTTGAAAAGTATATGTGATGGAATTTTTACGATCAAGCTCCCAACTCCCAATAAAAGTCAATTGGCTGCTAGATCCTTGTTCCTGCTCGATCTTAAAACTGAGCTGGTTATGCTCATCGGCATGCCAGCGTCCAGAAAAATTCAATAAATAAGTCCGCAGCCGGTTGGCCGACTCTTTTGTTGTGACCGCGAAGAGCAGTTGATTGTCGCTGACATCCACCCATTCTCCCGAGATCGTCAGTTTTTTCCCATCAATCTGTTGGTCGGATTGGTCCAAAACCAAATTCAGATTGTGGTTTTGATCCAAGGCCCAAACACCAGACAATTTGATCGTTTTGGGGTCTTCTGAATCGGCGGGTACGTCAACGTGATAGGAAAGGGCATTCTTCTCATCGATCGCGAAGCGGCCGTCCAAGACCTTTCGGAATTTGGCGACATTGGAACGCTGGCCGGATTTTTTCAAGACCAGACGATTCTGCGGATCAACTTCGTATTCGATTTTTTCCCGAATCGGCATACGCACCAGTGCTTCGTGAAATCAATTCTTGACGGATGACTCCGCTCTCCGTTAATGGATGAGGCCGTCAACAGCCTCCCGCTCGGAAAGCAATTCTTGATAAGTCGCTTGCACCTTGGCTTTGGAAAAATCATTGTGGGAAATGTTTTTAACCACCTGCCAATTTTCTCCGTCGGAAATGATCGGAAACCCGAACATGACTCCCTTGTCGATCCCATAACTTCCATCGGAAGAGACCGCGACGGAAAAAAATTCGCCTTTGGGGGTTGAGGTTATAAGATTTCGGACCGTATCGATGATCGCGTTGGCCGCTGAGCCGGCTGAGGAGGCGCCTCGGGCGGTGATGATGGCCGCTCCCCGCTTCTGAATGATTTCCAAGAATTCTCCCTTAAGCCAAGCCTCGTCGCGAATGACTTCTGTGACCGGTTTCTTATTGATCGTCGCGTGAAAAAAATCCGGGTACTGTGTCGAGGAGTGGTTCCCCCAGACCGCCAAATTCTTGACCGCGGCGACGTCGCAGCCAGCCTTTTTTGCCAATTGGGTCAAGGCCCGGTTCTGGTCCAGCATGGTCATGGCAAAAAAATTCTTAGCCGGAATTTTTCGGCAAACCGCCTTGGCAATATACGCGTTGGTATTGCAGGGATTCCCAACAACCAAGACACGGGCATTCGGCTTCGCGTATTGATCGAGCGCCTTGCCCTGCTGAATAAAAATCCCGCCGTTGATCTTGAGCAAATCCGACCGTTCCATCCCGGCCTTACGCGGGACACTGCCGACTAAGAGCGCCCAATCAACATCCTTAAAAGCCACGTTGGGGTCAGCGGCCATAGCGACGGACTTAAGCAATGGGAAAGCACCGTCATCCAGTTCCATGACCACTCCCTTTAAGGCCGGGAGCGCTTGCTCAAGCTCCAAGAGCTGCAGATGGACTTCGGTGTCTTTTCCAAACATTTCTCCGGCGGCAATGCGAAAAAGCAAGGCATAGCCGATTTGTCCGGCCGCTCCAGTGACCGCCACACGAACATTTTTACTCATAACGACGCCTCCTGTTTAAAAAAATTTTTCGCACCTCTTCAACGTAACTTTTTTTTAACTCGGCATAAATGATTTCCGTTTTGTCCGCCGAGGCCTTGGCCAAAATCTCACCCCAGGGGCTGACAATCATGCTGTGCCCGTAAGTCTCGATTCCTCGTCGATCTTTTCCGACCTGATTCGGGGCAATCACATAGCTTAAGGTTTCGATGGCCCGGGCCCTCAGCAATATTTCCCAATGCGCGGTGCCGGTCTTTTTGGTAAATGACGACGGGACCGCGATGATGTCACAGCCCTTTTGAGAATACCGTCGATAAAGATTAGAAAAACGCAAATCATAGCAAATCGTCAATCCCAAATTAAAATTTTTGACCTTAGCCATCGCCAATTGACGGCCAGGAAGAAAATTCTTTGATTCACGGATGACTTTTTTATTAACCACCGCGTCAAACAAATGTATTTTTCGATAGCGGGCCAAAATTTTTCCCCGAGGATCAATCAAAATCGACGTATTGCTGATTTTATTTTTTTTCTTACGCCACTCGTAGATCGAGCCTAAAAGGATATAAACCTTCTTATCGCGGGCGAGTTGTAAAAAAGGGGTCGTTGACCTGCCAGGGATATTTTCCGCGATTTGCTGATAAAGTTGTTCTTGCGGAACTTTTCCGCGGAAATGAAAAACCTCGGGCAAGGCAATCAGCTCGGCCTTGGCTTGGGCAGCCTGATGGACCAACGCAAAAGCCTGTTTGAGATTTTGTTCCTTATCGTCCTGAGCGTTAAGCTGTACAGCGGCTACTTTCATATGTCTCATGTCACAAGTCTCATGTCTCAAGTTACAAGTTACAGGTCATTTTCAACTTGAAACTTGCAGCTTGGGACTTGTATATCCAGTGGGGGCTGTCCCCTTAGGGACTGTCCCCATTCCTTATTTAGGCGCGGCCGCCATCATCTTCTGCAACACTTCGCCGTAATTTCGATAACATTTGGTATAAAAATCTTTTTGCTGCATGGTATTGCGCCATTTCACGATATTTTTGTGTGCGGCCAAGTCAATTTGCACGACATCCGCGGCATCCAACGCGGCCAACAAACTGAAATCCGCCAAAGACAGGTCCTTGCCCGCAAAAAGCCCTTCCTTGCCAACCTGGTTATCCACAACCGGTAAAAATCTGTGCAAAAACTTCAAGCCGTCATTCAACGACTGTTCATCGACGGGAACGCCGATGACCGGAGCAAACAATCGATTGAAAACCACCTTGTTCATAGCCGCGGCAACATGCAGCGATGCAAAATCCATCCATTGATCAATCAGGCTGCGCTGTTTCAAGTCCTGCGGATACAGATCGGATTTTTGCTTGCAGGTGAGATAGCGAATGATCGCGTTGCTTTCAAACAGGATAAATCCGTCGTCGTTGATTGCAGGAATCTTGCCGGCCGGATGGATCTTCAAATATTCGGGCTTTTGATTTTCCTTTTCACGGATGCTGATCCGGATATACTCGTACTTCAATCCTAGCGCGTTCGCCACAAACCGAACCTTATTCGCCGGCGTCGATAAATCCGCTCCATAAATTTTTAACATCGCTTTCCTCCTCAGTAGGTTTTCAATCACAGATATTTTCTATTCTAATGACCGATACTTAAATTGCAACGACCATTTATTCCCTCCCCCTTGCCCCGCCTATGGCGGGGCTGGCGGGGAGGGCTAGGGAGGGGGGAAGTGGATGCGGAAAGGACTTGCCTTTTAAAAACTGAACAACCGCATCGACACTTTCCCGCGCCTTGCGCTCAACCGCTTCAACCGTGTTAAAAGCATTGTGTGGGGTCAAAATCACATTATCGCGCGTCAGCAATCCCTTAATCACCTTAACGCTTTCCTTCTTGCTGTCACCTCGACGACGAAAATCTTCCGCCAAAACATCTTCCGCTTCAAAAACGTCCATGGCCAATCCGGAAAGCTTATTTTCCTCCAACATCTTTTTCAAGTCTTTGACTGGCGCCACTTCTCCTCGAGAAATATTGATGAACACGATCGATTCTTGGACCTTAGCAAACGCCTTGCCATTGAGCAAACCGGCCGTCTCTTCAGTTAAGGGCAGAGCGCAAACAACAATCTGCGCCCAAGCCAGGCCTTTGGCCAACGACACATATTCAACATCCTTAAAGCGTGCCACGATGTCGACGCCTTTGACCCGCATCCGCAGACCCTTGGCGATGTTAACAATCTCGGCGCCAATGCGACCCACACCAACAACCAACAATTTCCGATCACGGCATTCCTGACCGGTGAGATCATCGCGTTTGAACGTTTTAAAATTTTTCATCTGCCGCGGAAGTTTGCGCAGCAAGGCCATCATCAACATGATCGCTTGCTCAGCGACGGCTCGGTCACAATACCCAGGAAGATAACCGCAGGAAATCGTTCTTTTAGCTGCCTGGCAATAACGTGCCAGATGATCAAAGCCCATGCTGCGGGTTAAAATGCCGTCGAGACCCCTACTCCAGGCAACGGGAATCCGCGATTGAGTACGGACACTGATCAGTTTCGCTGGGCAGACCCGATCAGTGCTTTCCTGAATGGTTTGCTCGGTGTAGGCTACCTTGATTTTTTTGGGGAGATATTTTTTAAGGAGGGCCGTTTCTTCTTTAAAGGCCTCATAAAACTTAACATCAATCATGTACTGTAAGGACTCTCTTTGTTAATCTTGTCTCAAGTCTCAAGTTACAAGTCGCATCTCATTCTCAACTTGGGACATGTCGCTTGGGACTATCCAGTGGGGGCTGTCCCTGTTAATTTAGTCTCACGTCTCAAGTTACAAGTCACATGTCATTCTCAACTTGAGACATGTCGCTTGGGACTTGTTACTTTTCCACACCCACACCATACTCAAAGACCATGTCTCCGCCGCGGTCAGCGGTCAAGGCAACCAGTCCAACAATCACCAGCAGGCTCGCCAAAAAAAAGATCCGAGCGTATTTCGCGAACGTATTCTTCAAAACAATGACACCCGTCAACGCGATCAACGAACCCCACATCGTCAAATAGGCAAACTGCCGATGTTGATCCAAAAGCGGATGATCCAAATGCAGGTCTTCTGCCTGCCAAAGGCCGGATTGAACAACAAACGGGGTCATCAACGTTCCTATCGTAAAAATCGTTAAGGCACTTTTATGCAAATTTTCTTTTTTAAAAAGAACGGCGCTGATTTCTAATATCAGCGCCGTCACGAATAAGGCAATCGGAAAATGCACCAGCATGGGATGCAAATGAGGAAAAAATTCCTCGAAGAATTCTTCAATGACCTTCATATTCTCCCATCATATTTTGCAAACTCGACTGGAACTGACGACAAACCGTTACTTAGTTTCTTCCAATATTTTAATATATTTTTCCGGGTCGGCATTGAAATCCTTTTCGCACATCGGGCAGCATAAATTATAGGCCTTCCCTTTATACTCGACCACCTTGGTCTCGCCCATCGTACCAATCGGTTTGCCGGAGATCGGACAAAATTTATTACCCACATTGACTGGCTCTGCCGCAGCCGGACCCGCATCCGCTGCCGGCGGGGTAGCATATTGGGCAAATGCCGGTGCGCACAACAACACCAACAGCAAAACGCTTAAAAAAGTTAACTTGGCTTTCATGTCTTCTCCTCCTAAAGTTAATATTTGTTAAATATCCTAACTCAAACCAGTATACCACAGGAAATAAAATCAAACAGTTCTTGTCAAAAATTCTTTTCTTTGACGCTCCTCCCTTCTGTCGAAAAACCGCGTCCTTTCCAAAGATAAAAAATCGCCGGATAAACCAACAGTTCCAGGCCAAAAGAACTGATCAGTCCACCCACCATGGGTGCCGCAATGCGCTGCATGACATCGGCTCCGGCGCCGTGAGAAAACATGATGGGCAGCAAACCCAATAAGGCGGCCATGACCGTCATCATTTTCGGACGCACCCGGCGCACCGCGCCATGCACAACCGCCTCACGCAATTGCGCGACCGATTGCAGTTTCCCTCGTTGCAAGGCCTCTTGATACGCCAAATCCAAAAAAAGCAGCATCAAAACACCAGTTTCAGCGTCGAGACCCATTAAGGCAATCATCCCGACCCAAACCGCGATCGATAAATTGTACCCTAACATCCACAACAGCCAAAAAGCACCAACCAAAGAAAACGGCACGGCCAATAAAACGATTCCGGTCTTCACCCAAGATTTGGTATTGAAATAAAGCAACAAGGCAATGATAAAAAGTGTGAACGGTACAACAACTTTGAGCCGTTCCCGGACGCGCAGCATATTTTCATATTGCCCACTCCAAACCAAACTGTACGCTTCGGGAAGCTTGAGCTGCTCACGCACTTTTTTCTTTGCCTCTTCGACATAGGTACCAATGTCGCGGCCCGCCACGTCAACATAAACATATCCGGCAAGCAGCCCGTTTTCATTACGGATCATCGACGGGCCGGTACGCACGACAATATCCGCCACTTGACCAATGGCAATTTGCGCACCCGATGGTGTCGCGATCAAGACCCGGCTCAATTGATCCACGTCGTCGCGAAATGCCCTAGGATACCGGACCTGGACGCCATACCGTTCTCGACCCTCAACCGTGGTCGTGATATTTTCACCGCCGATCGCGGATTGGATGGTCATTTGCGCGTCGGCAACGGACAATTGGTAACGGGCCAACTGATCGCGCTTAAGATCAAAATCCAAAAAATACCCGCCCTGGGTTCGCTCGGCAAAAACACTGCGGGTGCCGGGAACGTCTTTTAACAGCAGCTCCAACTCCCTACCGATTTGATCAATCACTTTCAAATCGCTTCCCAGAACTTTGATCCCAATCGGAGTGCGCACCCCCGTCGAGAGCATGTCGATACGATTTTTAATCGGCATGGTCCAGGCATTGGTCGTCCCGGAAATTTTTAAGGCCTTGTCCATTTCCGCGATCAACTCTTCGTGGGTGATCCGCTGTCCTTTGACCCGACGCCATTCCTTTTCCGGCTTTAACAGCACCACCGTCTCCATCATCGAAAGCGGTGCCGGATCAGTGGCGCTTCCAACGCGGCCAGCCTTACCGAAAACTTTATCAACCTCCGGAAAACTTTTAAGAATCCTGTCCTGTTCCTGCAATAATTTCTGCGCCTCGGCCACCGAGATCCCGGGCATGGTGATGGGCATATAAAGAATTTGTCCTTCCCATAAGGGCGGCATGAATTCCGAACCCAATCTGAGAACAATGGGCACCGTGCTGGCCACCAACAACAACGCGGCGACGATAGTTGCCTTCGCGTGCTTAAGAACAAATCGGCACACGGGCTCATACACCGAAAATAATACCCGGCTGATCGGATGTTTCTCTTCCGGGTAATAACGGCCGATGAACAAACCATTTGCTAACTTCATGAACCATCGCGGTCGTCCGGTAAAAGGCTTGGTCCGCGTAAATAGCAATCGCAACACCGGATTCAAAGTGACCACCAAAACAGCGGCGATCGCCATCACAAACGTCTTTGACCAAGCCAATGGTTTGAACAAACGTCCTTCTTGATCCAAGAGTGTAAAAATCGGCAAGAACGATACCGCAATGACCAAGAGCGCGAAAAATACCGACGGGGCAACCTCTTTCAGCGCCCTTAAAACAACATCACGTTGTTGTTCCCGGCGGCCATTGGCCTCCCATTCTTCGAGACGCTTATAAACATTTTCCATCTGCACAATCGCCCCGTCGACTAAGATGCCGATGGATATGGCAATGCCGGCCAGCGACATGATGTTGGACGTCAATTTCATTCCCAACAACGGAATGAACGAGATCAATACCGCGACCGGGATCGTCACAATCGGAATGAAGGCCGACGGCAGATGCCATAAAAAAACCAAGATGACCAAACTGACGATGAGCATTTCTTCCAGCAACTGTTTCTTAAGATGCTCCATGGCGCGCAAAATGAGATCGGAACGATCATAGGTGATCTCAATCTTGACGCCTGCGGGCAAAGACGGTTCGATCGCTTTGAATTTTGCTTTAACCGCGTCAATCACCTTTAAGGCGTTCTCCCCTTGGCGCATGACAATGGTGCCGCCGACAACATCTCCCTGGCCGTTGAGATCCAAAACACCTCGACGGATATCGCCGCCCAGGACGACCCGGGCAACATCTTTGACGATGATCGGCGTGCCGTTAACGTCAGCGCCGAGGCCGATCCGTTCCAAATCCTCAATTGATTTCACATAGCCATGCCCGCGGATCATGTATTCCGCGCCGGTAAACTCGACTAGGCGGCCACCGGTTTCCTGGTTCCCTTGCCGCACGGCTTCAATAACTTTCGTGATCGGGATGTGATAGGCCAACAATTTGCGCGGATCGACGGTGATTTGATATTGTTTGACAAACCCTCCGGCCGAGGCGACCTCGGCAACACCAGGGACGGCTTGCAGCCAATAGCGCAAATGCCAATCTTGAAAACTGCGCAGATCCCCCAAATCATGTTTGCCGCTCTTATCGACCAGGGCGTATTGCAAGACCCAGCCCACCCCGGTCGCATCCGGCCCCAATTCGGTCTTAACACCTTCCGGCAGCCGGGACGTGATTTTACTGAGATATTCCAAAACCCGGCTTCGCGCCCAATACAAATCGGTGCCGTCTTTGAAAATCACGTACACATAAGAGAACCCGAAATCGGAAAAACCGCGAATGGCCTTAACACCCGGTGCTCCTAATAAAGCGGAAACGATCGGATACGTGACTTGATCCTCAACCAAATCCGGGCTGCGATCCCAGCGGGAATAAATGATGACCTGGGTGTCGGAAAGGTCAGGAATAGCATCGAGCGGTATATTTTTCACCGCCCAAACCGAAGCGACGATGGCGGCAAATAAAAAAATCAAAACCAAAAATTTTTGCCGGGCGCAGAGATCAATCATTTTCTCAATCATGTTGACCGCCCTCCATTCCCTCCATCCCCTCCATTAAGGAAGCCTGCAGCCGGCTTTCGGAATCCAAAAGAAAATTGCCGGAGGTAACGATGACCTCGCCTTCGTTGAGTCCGGATTTGACCGCCACCATGCCGTCTCCATCCATGCCCGTTTCGATACGCCGGGGTTCAAAAACCCCTTCCCGAACCTGGACGAAAACGATTTTGCTCAAACCCAAATCCATCATCGCCTCCCGCGGAATGACCAGGGACGCGTCCAGCTCGACGGGAAAATCAACATCCGCAAACATATTGACACTCAACTCTCCTCGATAGTCCGGCAATTCGACCCGGACGCGAGTGGTGCGAGTAGCGGGATCAACAACCGGCGCCACACCTTTAACAATCCCTGCTGTTTTTTCACCATAGGTCGGAATGGTGACTACGACATTTTGACCGACGCTGATAAACCCTAAATCGTTTTCCGGAATTTGCGCGTAAATCCATTTCGGATTATTTTCATCGAAGAATAACAAATCCGGCTGTACCCATAGCTGACCATATTTGATCTGCCGCAACTGCCGAAGCTGTGTTTCTGTTAACCCCAAGTGGATCAATTCGTATTCGGCTTTAAGCAATTGCTGTTGCGCTTTAACTTTTTCATCGCTGCGCCAGCGACTTTGTGCTGGTGATTGCTTGTAATATTTTCGCCAATCCGTATGATACTCATCACGGCTTTCTCGACGATAAAGAAAAGGGTAATACGCGCGCCAGGCCTCGATGTAGGCCAATTGCGCGTCGTACAATTCCAAATCATGCGCCACATAACCATAGGCATGAATGGTTTTAACTAAATTTTGTTTTGTCACCAAAGCAGTTTTGATACCGATGATCTGCTGCTTTTGTCCCTCCACGGTGACCATCGAATACCCGGGAACCGTAGCCGCTGCCTGTTTTTCTGCAGCGGCGCCTTCCTCATAAACAGGAACTAAATCCATTCCCATCGGTGACTTCCCTGGCCCGCTGGCTTTATATCCCGGGATCATGGGATCGGTCCAATAAAGAATTTTCTGAACAGAAGTTGGCGTAGAAGCAGCAGCTGTTGACGGAACAGGCTGCTCCTTCTTTACCAGTTTCATTTGACAAATCGGACAAGTACCAGGTCGATCGCTGGTATATTGCGGATGCATGGGACAGTAATAACTCTCCTTATGCGGATGATTAACAAACCCGCCCGATGCTTGCTGTTTTTTAAATAACAACCCTGCTGTGCCAGCCGCCACGGCTGTTAACAAAATGATTAAAATTATTTTCCGGTTCTTCATAGCTCACTCCATTCCTTAGTTCAATAGCTAAAACACTCCCAACGCGTTTTAAACGACAAATGGGATTTCTTGAATTGAAGGATTAGATACGAAGATTACGGAATTGAATATAAAAAGGTGTATTGGAAATCGGTCCGGGCGGACCATCAAGATAGGCTAAATCGAATTTTACTCTCAGAAGGTTTGATAGATCAGCTAAGGACTCAAGGGAGGCAAAAACCGTTGCCTTCTGTGCGGTATTATAGGAGAAGCGGTTGGGAAAATCGGCCTGATATTGAGTTTTGCAGCAATGATCTTTTGTGGAGGCAGCTGCCATCTGCTGATGGCAGGCTTGGCATCCTCGCTGTGCTTGCAGCAAACCCGAAAAGCTGCAGCAAAACGTGTACGCAAAGAAAACCGTGATAATAAGAAAACTAACTCCGGCTTTGGTAAACGCTTTATTCTTCATATTTCATTTTTAACATACCCATGAGGTTATGTCAAGCTCTGGATGCTAAAAAAAACTCAGCACGGCTTTTTAAAATAGTCTCATGTCTCAAGTTACAAGTCACACGTCATTTTCAACTTGAGACTTGCAGCTTGTGACTTGTTACTTTCCAGAGACCGACCCGAAAATATCTGCCTACGCCTACGGGATTAGTTAAGGGTGCGGTTGGCAGATTTTCCCGTCTTACCTTTGGTAAGATTTACCCGAAAACATCGTCTCCCGTTCTTGTGGATTCGGCGACGTTCTTCAACTCTTGATCACTGATGATTTTGATAAAAACATCGATTCTTATTCAATCGTCAAAGCATCAATGACCTTCTTACCGTAACTGTTGACACTGTACTCGACGGCGACCTTGTCTCCTGCCTTCAAATCCGCGGAAGTAGCTGCCTGAGCGGCCTTCATAATCTTGGCCGTAGCCGGCAAACTCAAAGTTTCCGTCTTTTGATCCGTCATTCCTTCCGGCATATATTCAACATCAATGTACTGCTTGTCTGCATCGACAAAAGCGATGGTGCCAGACAGTTTGCCAGTTGTCGCAGCGGCAGAACCCATCCCGGCCTCGTCTGCTGAAAAAACAGCCGATGGATAAGCGTGGAACAATCCGATTGCCAAAAGAAAACAACCTGCTAATTTCAAAAATGCTTTCATTCTGATCACCCCCCTTTCCTTATATTTTTATACCAGCGGCGTTAATTAATCTTATCGCCGCCCGAAACTCAAAAAGTCAGTTTTAACTCAAGCCCTGATATTTGCGACCCCAGCGGGATTTGAACCCGCGCTGCAAGCTTGAAAAGCTTGTGTCCTGACCAGGCTAGACGATGGGGTCGAAAATACTTTTTTTGATAGAACACTGTCAAGCCCGCTTGCCCCGCCAAAGGCGGGGTGTCCTGACCAGGCTAGACGATGGGGTCAAAAATGCTTTTATTGATAAGACACTGCCAAACCCGCTTGCCCCGCCGAAGACGGGGTGTCCTGACCAGGCTAGTCGGCATGGTCAATTATTACGTAGAACAAAAGAGGGTATTATATTCAAAACAGCCGTTTCCGGTCAAGGAAAAAGAGTTAGATCGCCTCAACATCTTTAGCGGCGATGTTGGCAACCGAGGTTACGGTATCATCTTTTTGCAAAGAAACGAGCCTGACGCCTTGCGTGCTGCGCCCGGTTTCACGGATATCAGAGGTTGAGCAGCGCACAACCATGCCCTTTTTGCTTACACTGATGATCTCGTCATCTGGCATGACCGCCAACACCCCAACCACATGCCCGTTTTTTTCCATCACTTTCATATTGATGATCCCCTTACCCCCGCGGGATTGGTTGCGGTATTCTTGAAAATCGGTCTTTTTGGCAAATCCTAACGAAGACACGGTCAAAACCTTACATTCGGTCTTCTCAATGTCGGTGGGAAAAACCTGCATGCTGACCACTTCATCGCTCTTGCCCAAATTGATGCCCCTGACCCCTCTGGCGCCCCGGCCCATATCGCGGATTTGTTTCTCTGAAAAGCGCAAGGCCTTGCCTTCTTTTGTGGCAAAAAGGATTTCGTGTTTGCCGTTGCTGAGCGAAGTCCCGATCAAACGATCGCCCTTGTCCAGCGAGATACCAACAATCCCGCCTTTGCGCGGATTGCTAAAGGCCGACAATTTGGTCTTTTTGACATTCCCTCGCGCCGTCCCCATCACCACAAATTGATCATCGGTAAATTCCTTGACCGCGACAATCGAGCTTAAATTTTCCTCTTTTCCAAAAGACAACAAGTTCACGATCGCCTTGCCCTTGGCGATGCGCGAAGCAATCGGAAGCTCATAGACCTTAAGCCAGCGGACAATCCCGCTATTGGAAAACACCAATAAATAATCTTTGGATGAAGCGACAAACAAATGTTGGACAAAGTCTTCTTCCTTGGTCGTCATGGCCGTAACACCTTTGCCGCCGCGCTTTTGCCGACGGTAAGCGCTGGCAGGAAGCCGCTTGATATATCCGGTATTGCTGATGGTGATCACCATGTCTTCTTCGGCGATCAAATCTTCCACTTCGATCTCGTCGGCCTTGCCGGCAATCTCGGTGCGGCGCTCATCCTGAAATTTTTTCTTAACCTCCAGGAGTTCGTCTTTGATGATCCCGTCGATCAATTTCTCCGACGCCAAAATCGCGCGAAACCGTTCGATGTCTTTCAATAAGGCCTGGTATTCTTCCTCGATTTTGTCCCGTTCCAATGCGGTCAATCGCTGCAGTTGCATCTCAAGGATCGCCTGGGCCTGGATCTCGCTCAGTTTGAACTGCTTCATCAAGTTGACCTTGGCCTCTGCCGTGCTTTTCGAAGAACGGATCGTGCGGATGATCTCGTTGATCGATTCAATGGCGATTTTTAATCCTTCCAAAATATGCGCGCGGTACAAGGCCCGGTCCAAATCAAATTGTGTTCGCCGACGGATCACCACCCTTCGATGGGCGATATAATGACTCATCAATTGCTTGAGGTTCAAGATACGTGGACTGTTGTTCACCAGTGCCAGATTGATGATCCCAAACGTCGTTTCCAATTGCGAGTGTTTATAAAGGTAGTTGAGGATGATTTCCGGCTGAGCGTCCCGACGCAGTTCAATGACGACCCGGATCCCTTCCTTGTCGCTTTCGTCGCGGATATCGGTAATCCCGTCGACACTTTTATTCTGCACCAGATCGGCAATGGCCGTGATCAGGTTCGCTTTATTGACTTGGTAAGGAATTTCCGTGACAACAATGGTGTCTTTATTTCCTTTTTGCCGTTCGATGGAGGCCTTGGCGCGCAACGTCAATTTTCCCCGTCCGGTTTCGTAGGCCTCTTTGATTCCTTCGCGGCCGCAGATGATCCCACCCGTCGGAAAATCCGGTCCCTTAACAAATTTCATCAAATCCTTGATAGTGGCTTCCGGCTGGTCAACCAAATGGATGATCCCATCCACGGTCTCCGACAAATTGTGGGGGGCCATATTTGTGGCCATGCCGACCGCGATCCCCGAAGACCCGTTCACTAAAAGATTCGGGACAATCGCTGGCAAAAGTTGCGGCTCTTTCAGCGAACCGTCAAAGTTGGGAGAAAAATCAACCGTCTGTTTTTCAATGTCGTTGAGGATGTAGTCGGCGATAGCCGCCAGCCGCGCTTCCGTATAGCGCATGGCGGCCGCGGCATCACCGTCAACCGAACCAAAGTTTCCCTGACCGTCGATCAGTGGATAGCGCAAAGAAAAATCTTGCACCATGCGCACCATGGTTTCATACACGGCCGCGTCTCCGTGCGGATGATATTTCCCTAAGACCTCACCGACGATACGCGCGCTCTTTTTATATGGCTTGTTGTGCTCAAGATTCAACTCCTTCATCGCGTACAGAATCCGGCGATGGACCGGCTTAAGGCCGTCCCTCACATCCGGCAAGGCCCGCCCCACGATGACGCTCATGGAATAGGCCAAATACGAACTCTTCATTTCGTCTTCAATAGCGACGGGGATGATTTTTTCTTTGAGTGATAAACTGTTCATGCTGAAAACCTTTCTCTATAAAGAATCAAGTCTCATGCTGCAGGTCTCAAGTAAGTCTCATGTTACAAGTCACAAGTGACAAGTGACAAGGACTTTATCGCAAAATTTTTTGCCCGAAACCTGCAACCTGCAACTTGTTACTTAAATACCATCACACGTCAAGATCTTTGACTTCATGCGCGTTGGCTTCGATGAATTCTCGTCGGGGAGCAACCTCGTCCCCCATGAGCATCGTGAACGTCTTGTCGACCTCCACCGCGTCTTCCAAACTCACCTTCAAAATCGTCCGTCGAGCCGGGTCCATCGTGGTGTCCCAAAGCTGCTGCGGATTCATCTCACCGAGACCTTTATACCGCTGGATATGCATGCCCTTTTCCGCCTGCGCTCGCACAAAATCCAAGACTTCTTTGAGTGAAAAAAATTCGTGCATGTCTTTCTCGCTATCGATACGAAAAAGCGGCTTTAAAACTTCGCCGGCTTTATCCACACCTTTCTTCGTCGCGACTTTCTTCTTTGTCGAAACGGATTTCTTAAGTTCATTTTTGGCATATTCCTCGACGACCTCTTCACTGAAATAATCCAAAAGACTGATCCCCATCTTATCAAAATTCTCCTGAACATCATTCAACTCTTGCGATTCATAAATTTCGACAAATTGCGCTTCATCATTGTCTTGGTTCACCTGCGCCAATTCTTTGTCATCGTAAACAAAAGTTGTTCCCGCGCCGGTCTTAACCATATAGCGAGGGAGCTTTTTGTTCTTGCCGTTCAAATTCTCCAAATATTTTCTAACATCAATCCCGCGTCGTTTGATTGTTTCCAACGATTTCTGCGCCTCGGTTAACGATCCCAAAATATCTTTGAACTGGGTGTTGGAAAAGGCCTTGCTGCCTTGGATCTTCACAAACTTATTCCCTTCGATCCCCAAATCCAACAGCAATTCATTCATCTCGTCTTCGGTGTCGATATACTCTTCCCGCTTACCACGGCTGACTTTGTAAAGCGGTGGTTGAGCGATATAAACGTAACCCTGGTCGATCAACGGCTGCATCTGACGGTACAATAACGTTAAAAGCAAGGTGCGGATATGCGACCCATCGACGTCGGCGTCGCACATGATAATCACTTTATGGTAACGGAGTTTTTCGGCATTGAATTCTTCACCGACACCCGTGCCCAACGCCGTGATGATGGTGCGGATTTCTTCATTGCCTAAAATTTTATCCAACCGCGCCTTTTCAACATTGAGAATCTTTCCCTTGAGTGGTAAAATCGCCTGAAACGTCCGATCACGACCCTGCTTGGCGGATCCGCCGGCAGAGTCACCCTCAACCAAATACAATTCACAAAGTGCTGGGTCTTTTTGCGAACAATCTGCCAACTTACCAGGCAAACCGCCGCTGTCCAAAGCGCCTTTGCGACGCGTCAACTCCCTCGCCTTGCGTGCCGCCTCACGGGCCTGTGACGCCACGATAACTTTTCCGATAATTTTATTCGCGATCGGCGGGTTTTCCTCAAAAAACGCGGTCAACGCCTCAAAAGTGGCGGAGCTCACAATCCCATCCATTTCCGAATTCCCGAGCTTGGTTTTGGTCTGCCCTTCAAATTGCGGATTCGGGAGCTTAACACTGATCACCGCGGTTAACCCTTCGCGGGTATCGTCGCCGCTGATCGTCAAATTGTCTTTTAAAAGTTTGCGGGCCTTAGCGTAATTGTTAATCGCCCGTGTCAACGCGGAGCGAAACCCACTCAAATGCGTCCCGCCCTCACTGGTATTGATATTGTTGGCGAAGGAATAAACATTTTCCGTGTAAGCGTCACAATACTGCAGAGCGACCTCGGTTTCGGTATCATCTTTTTTCCGTTCAAAATACACCACCTTACTATGCAACTCATTTTTATTTTCGTTCAAATGTTCCACAAACGTTTTTATCCCGCCCTTAAAATGAAAAATCGCCTCTTTTTCTTTTTCACTGCGCTTATCCGTCAGCTTGATGGTCAGCCCGCTGTTTAAAAACGCGAGCTCGCGCAGGCGTTTGGCCAAAATATCATAAGTGAAGACATGGGTTTCTTTAAAGATGTTTCGATCGGGTTTGAACGTGACTTTTGTTCCCGTGCCCTTGGTCTTGCCGATCACGATCAATTTCGAAGCGGTTTTCCCGCGCTCATACCGCTGATGATAAATTTTCCCTTCGCGCTTGATCTCAACTTCCAGCCATTCTGACAGCGCGTTGACGCAGCTGACCCCCACCCCGTGCAGCCCGCCGGAAACCTTATAAGAATTTTTATCAAACTTCCCGCCGGCATGCAGCGTCGTTAAAACCACTTCCACCGCCGGCTTATTTTCCTTTTCGTGTCGATCAACTGGAATCCCGCGGCCATTATCAAGAACACAGATGATTTCGTTTTTTTGAATTTCCACGTCGATTTGGTTACAATGCCCGCCGAGGGCTTCGTCAATGGAATTATCGACCACCTCGTAAACCAAATGATGGAGCCCACGAGAAAAAGTGTCGCCGATATACATCGCCGGCCGCATCCGCACCGCTTCGATGCCCTCAAGGACTTGGATATTCGTTGAATCGTATTTTGTCATGAGACCGTCCCTATTTTAAAATAAACGTTTTCGATTTCAGGAAACGCTTTTTGTAATTGTAATAAAATTTTTTTCTTTTTCAATTGAAATTGATACAACCATGCGGAGGATTCTACAGACACAATCAACTTGCGGTCTTTCCATCCGGAAATTTTTGTATGTTCAACCCCTTCATTTTTTAAAATTTCCTTCCAGGTCAACTGAATTTTTTCTGAATCACTTTGCTTTTCCTGGGCGAGCTTACCAATGACCTGTTGAACAATATCTTTGATCTCATCCATTTCAAATGCGCATCGGCAAACATAGATAAAGATATTCGTCGAGACGAATCACCCCAGCCTTGTCCGGACCTAAAAGTTCCAGATCAATATTTTCCGCTGTTATGTTCTTTAAGACATCAATAAAATATTGGGGATTGAAACCCACCATCATTTCCTTACCCTTATATTCAATGGGAACCTCTTCCCGCGACTCTCCCACATCAGGTGTGCTTTTAGAAACAACGATTTTATCAGAAAAAACTTCAAACTTACTCGCTTGAAAATCAGGTGTTGATAATAGATTTGCTCTGCGAATAGCGCTTAACAATGCCTGTGTATTCACGGTGATTTTTTGATTATTGGGTGGTGGGATGACTTGATTGTAGTTTGGGAATTCCCCTTCAATGATACGACTGGCAATTAAAATCCCATCAACATCAAAGAGAGCTTGATTTGCGCTGGTAATAAAAGAAATCATCCCTTCATCGTTGAGATTGCGAAAGATCTCTTGAATCGCTTTAATGGGGATGATGGTAGAAATGTCTTTTTTTAGTGATGTTTGTAAATTTTTTTCAATTTTTGCTAATCTACGTCCATCTGTTGCCACCATTCGCATTTTATTATCTTTGATTTCCAATAAAATCCCATTTAAAACATATCGAGACTCTTCATGGGAAACCGCGAATGAAGTCATGCGGATCATGTCTTTGAAAGTGGCTTGCTCTATTTTCACCACTTCCTTATCTTTAAACTCTGGAAATTTAGGAAATTCCTCTTTTGGTAAGCCAATCAATTTGAATCGGCATTTCTGTCCTTCAATATCAATCTGATTATTTTTCTTAGCACTGATAATCACATCTCCACTTGGCAATTCTCTAACAATATCACCAAACCGTTTCGCGGGAATTGTTATGGCCCCTTCTTCAAGAGTATCCACAGGAATTTCACAAGATATTCCGATATCTAAATCGGTAGTATTGAGCTTAATATGCCCAGACCGCGTTTCTAACAACATGTTTGATAAAATTGGTAATGTTGTTTTTGTTGATACAATATTTTGTACGATTTGAATACCATTTAAGAGTTGTTCTTTTGATAATTTGATCTTCATGACCACTTTCCTCCAATACCCCTACGATTATTAATGTAGTAAATTTAAAAAATAGTAATCGTAGTAATGTTGTGGATAATTTGAATAACCTTAAAAGTCTTATATTTTCAAATGGTTGTGAAAATTTAAGTTGGGGAATAACTGTTCATTTCTTCTTTATTATCGTTTCAATTCGATGATCAATTGATTGACGGAGTTTTTAAGTTCTTGATTATTTTTTATTTCTTTCTCAATTTTTTT
The DNA here is from genome assembly GCA_023247795.1 of Candidatus Omnitrophota bacterium. GTDB lineage: Bacteria > Omnitrophota > Gorgyraeia > Zapsychrales > JANLHA01 > JAHFFS01. The sequence goes on along the minus strand of JAHFFT010000006.1, from coordinate 14,831 downwards.
ACAGGAATGTAATACAGTCGTATGATCTTTACCACCAAACACATTTCCTATTTCCGGAAGAGAAAGCTCAGTTAAGTGCCGGGATAAGTACATGGCAACCTGGCGAGGTAAAATGATGTTTTTACTTCGGCGTTTTGCTTTGAGATCACCTAAGGAGATATTAAAAAATTCAGCGACCCTATTTTGAATCATTTCAACACTAATCATTTTTACTGTATTTTTTACCATATCCTTTAATATCACCTTCGTCATTTCTAGGGAAATCAATTTTTCTTCCAATAAAGAGTAAGCGATCACCCGAATCAGAGCCCCTTCCAACTCACGGATATTGGTTTTGATTTGTTCCGCAATAAAATCAATGACATCATCAGGAACATTCACGGGTTCGCGTTCAATTTTTTTTCGTAGAATCGCTACCCTGGTCTCAAAATCCGGCGGCTGGACGTCGGTGATCAACCCCCAAGCAAAGCGGCTTCGCAAGCGCTCTTCCAAATTAACAATTTCTTTTGGCGGACGATCCGAGGAAATGATGATTTGTTTGCGATTATTGTGAAGGGTGTTGAATGTATGAAAAAATTCTTCCTGAGTCGCTTCTTTTCCGGCAATGAATTGGATATCGTCAATTAAAAGGACGTCAATATTGCGATATTTCTGTCGGAATTGAGTTGTTGAACGATGACGAATAGCTTCGATCAGTTCGTTGGTAAAACGTTCGGAAGAGATATAACAAGAGTGAATGTTTGGATGGTTGACTTTGATTTGATGCGAAATCGCTTGCATCAAATGCGTTTTCCCAAGACCCACCGGACCATAAATGAAGAGCGGATTGTACGCCTTCGCCGGAGATTCCGCGACGGCTAAGCTGGCGGCATAACAAAATCGGTTTGACGGTCCGACCACAAAATTATCAAAAAGAAATCGGGGATTGAGATTTTGATCTTGCGGAGCTTCCTGAACCTGTTGAAAGTTTTTTTCGATGCGCGCAAAACGTTCTTGCGCCCCCTTTTTACCCAATGCCGCGGCCGCAACGGAGTTGTTAACAATGAGTTCGACGGCAATCTTTACGGAACTCAGGCTATTGATTTCATTTTCAATGATTTGAATGTAGTGATCGTTGATCCAATTTTTGAAAAACTCATCCGGGGTTTCGATCAACAGCGTCTGTGGATCTTTAGGAGCGACGTTCAGGGAAGCAAGCCAGGTTTCGAACGAGGACTCACCGACTTTCGCCTTGATGAGCGGTTGGGCTTTTTTCCAGATATTCAAAAGCAGGTCGTCCATGATTTAGATATTAACGCGCAATAAAAGTTGAGAAAGCAAATTGAGTAATGTCAATGATAAATGTTTGTGGTCGTTAATGCAATGGATATTTTAACGTCGTTCATTGTTACGGCGCAGGACGTGTGATAATAGGATTTCCAAGAAAACGGTGTTTTTAAAAAAGTTATCAACAGTCTTAATTAAATGTAAACAGTTGTAAATAAACGTTTTATGTGCTTTTGAAGTGTGATTCCACAGGTTATACACAGCTGTTAATTATGCGAATTTTACGACTTTTGAAATGCACACGAACGCTATTAGAAAAAATTTAACCAAATCTTATGGAAATGTGTTTTTTTTCGTAAAGGATTTTCATTATAACAAACTACCTAAAATATGCAAATCAATTTTCTGTTGGGCGCCTTTCCATAATTAGAATATGGAGTCGAAATGTTGGTAACTCCTTTTTTTTGAAAGACTTTTATGTCTCTGCTAAGCAATGCATTAGGAAATAGCTTGACTGAGTTATCGACTATGTTATAATTTGCGAACTATGAAGAAGCATCTCAAATCAAAATCCAACTTAAAAGGCAAAAGATTACACGGTTTTCGACGAAGAATGTCAGCTTCTGGTGGCCGGGAAGTCTTAAAGAGACGTCGAGCAAAAGGCCGGCACCGCTTAACTGTATAGTGGTTGCTGACAACGAATATGTCACTCGGGCCAGGAGATATATTGTAAGATCTGACTGCAGAAACACTTCATGTATTAAGAGCGACTTGCCTGTCGCTTCTACTTCTACAAAGCAAATGAAATAATGGAAAAACGGCTGATATTAGCTTTTACACTATCCTTCCTTGTCTTACTGCTTTGGAGTACATTAATGCCAAGGCCGACACCCCGCGTAAATACTACTGATTTTCTTCCGAAAAATTCCCAAAGTTTAGACAAATCAACGACGGCTGTCACACAAAGCGATTCGGCGTTGGCAGCGGCAGATAAATCTACAAAAACTCCCGAGACAATCCAGCATGAACAGACCGCTAAGTATGACGTCGATTTCACTAATTTGGGTGGTTCGATCAAATCCATTTATTTGCGTGAGTATAAAGCAAGTTTGCCTGTAACCGAAATTTTGACAATGGATGGTCATGATTCGGTTGAATATCATTTAGATCACCTAGCAGTTGATAATAGAGAAATCAGCTACTCGTATCAAGAAAATGATATTAAAATATCTAAGAAGTATCATTTGACGGATGATTATAATGTCCAATCTGAGATTGAAATCGAAAACATATCAAAAATGTCCAAACTGATTGATTTACACATAAAAGGATTCAGATTGGACATTTCCAGATTGGACATTACCAGAATGGACAATAACAGATTGGACATTTCCAGAATGGACAATTCTCGAGAGCGCACCCTTTTTGAATATTCAGTTAGTCTAGCCAGTGGTGTGATACGAAAAGGAAACGCCTTTCGATTTTCTAAAAAGGATGAGAAGCAGGATTCGGGGGAAGTCAACTGGCTTGGATTTCGGGATCGTTATTACTGTTTAATTGTTAACCCAAAGGAGCCAGTAAGTCATTACAGAATTCATTACGTTGCTGATAACATATTGGATTTAGCTTTTGCACGTGAAAAAGTTGAGATACCTGCGGGAGGGAAAATCACTTTAAATTATTCGATTTATTGTGGTCCGCAAATCCTCGAACGACTGAAAGAGTATAATCAAGGCTTTGAACCTATTATGTCGTTTTCTGGAATAGGAATTTTTGATGCCGTTTCAAAAATTATATATAAATTTATGCATTTCCTGTATAAAATTGTTCCTAGTTGGGGGTTTTGTATCATTTCAGTAAGCGTAATGTTGCATCTTCTCATGTATCCTTTAACAAAAAAGAGTATGCTTTCAATGAAAAAAATGCAGGCTTTGCAGCCAAAATTGACTCAATTGAAGGAAAAATACAAGACAAATCCGCAAAAATTAAATCAAGAAATGATGGCTTTGTACAAAGAGCATCGCATCAACCCTATAGGAGGCTGTTTACCGCTGATTTTGCAAATGCCGATTTTTATTGGTTTATATCAGGTGCTATGGAGGTCAGTTTCCTTTAAAGGGGCGGGATTTCTTTGGATTAAGGATTTATCGATGCCGGATCAATTATTCATACTTCCCTACATGCTTCCAATTATTGGGAATGAACTTAATTTGTTACCTTTGCTAATGATGCTTATTATGTTTTTTCAGCAAAAAATGTCGGCAAGAAACATGGTCGTTACTGATCCGGCGCAAATCGCCCAACAAAAAATGATGATGACGATATTTCCAGTATTTATTGGATTTATTTTTTACAAATTCGCAAGTGGATTGTGTTTGTACTTTACGGTGTTTTATTTGCTGTCGACGTTGACACAGTGGAGAATGTCCAAACAGCCGCAGGTGGTTATAAATGGATAGGCACAGAAAGAAGAAGTCAATCGAAATCGAAGGCCTCAATGTCGAAGACGCCATTAAGAAAGCATTGGAGGTTCTAAAGGTATCTAGAGAAGACATTTTAGTTAAAGTCGTCTGCGAAGAGAAAAAAGGTTTGTTTGGGATGGAGGGAGCAAAGCCGGCCAAGATCAGAGTTGTTGTTAAAAATTGAAATTGTTGTTGATTTTTGCAATTATATGGGAGAGAATGGCTTTTGAGAATTTGCGTTTCACGTGAATAGCGATAAAAAATTAAATCATTATGGCGCGAATCATTTCAATTTGTAATCAAAAAGGAGGGACCGGCAAAACAACAACAGCGGTAAATCTGTCATTTGCGGTCGCTCAGCAAAATAAAAAGGTTTTGGTTATAGATACGGATCCGCAAGGAAACACAACGAGCGGCACCGGTGTTAACAAAGGTGAGATTAAAATTTCGATTTATGACGTCTTGCTTCAGAAATCTCCCGTCGAGGAAGCAATAATAAAAAATTTTTATCAAAATCTCGATATCATTCCCTGCAATATCAATTTGACCGGCGCTGAAATTGAATTGGTCGGCGCCCTTTCACGAGAAACGCGGCTCAAGCGCGCCCTCTCATCGGTAAAAGATCAATATGATTATATCTTCATTGATTCTCCGCCATCGCTGGGTTTGTTAACTCTTAACGCTTTGGTTGCAAGCCAGTCGATCATTATTCCAATCCAATGTGAGTTTTATGCGCTTGAGGGTGTTTCGCAATTATTGAATACGATCAATTTGATCAAAGATGGTTTGAATACGGATTTAGAAATTGAAGGAGTTTTACTAACCATGGCGGATTTTCGTACCAATTTGACAACTGAGGTCATCAATGAAATCAAGGGGTATTTCAAGGAAAAAGTTTATAAGACCATTATTCCTCGTAATATCAAATTGAGTGAGGCGCCAAGCTTTGGAAAGCCAATTATGTTATATGATCCGATTTGCAGCGGAGCAAGAAGGTACGAAGAACTTGCAAAAGAATTGCTGGGAGAACAGGTGAAAGATCGTAAACAATTGGAATTAAACAGGATAAAAAATATTTCCAATGAAAAAGGAATCGAACCAACCGAACAAATGAAATCACAAACCGATAACGCATAAACGCAGGAGAAGTCATGGAATCAAGAGCTTTAGGAAAAGGATTGTCAGCGCTAATCCCGGATAAGGCTGAATTGGGGACTCGCGATAAACAAATTTTGGACGGAGAGGTTCATCTCATTGACACGGATAAGATTCGTAGAAATTCGTTGCAGCCGCGTACCGATTATAATGAAACCAAACTCAATGAATTGATTTTATCCATCAAGGAAAATGGAATTTTACAACCGCTTTTGCTGCGTGAAATCGAAGGCGGATTTGAGGTTGTGGCCGGCGAGCGAAGGTTGCTGGCAGCAAAAGCAGCGGCAATGAAAAAAATTCCAGCGATTATCAAGAATGTTTCAAATGAAAAGGCCTTTGTCTTGGCGTTGATTGAGAACATTCAGAGGGAGGATCTCAATGCCATTGAGGAAGCCTTGGCCTTTAAGCGGCTGATTCAGGAATTTGGTATGACCCATGAAGCCATTGCCAAATCGGTAGGCAAGGACGGCTCAACGATCACCAATGCGATAAGATTATTGAAATTGCCAGAGGAAATCCAAAAAAGCGTTTATCGAGGAGAGCTTTCCATGGGGCATGCCCGGGCACTTTTAGGAATTCTTGATGTCGCGCAGCAGCGAGAGGCCTTTCTTTATATCCTTGAAAAGGGAATGTCGGTTCGCGAAGTCGAAAATTTTGTGCGCACGAAAAAGCCCGAGGCGGTCAAAAGAAGAGAATTAAAAATTCAACAACGACATCATGATCTAACGTTCATCGAAGAAGATTTGCAAAAAGCTTTGGGAACAAGGGTCCGCATTCAGCCGCAAAAGAAAAGAGGAAAGATTGTCATTGAGTATTATTCCGCGGATGATCTTGAGCGGCTTCTTAAACTGATAACACCGGCGTAAAGGACTTCACAGAGAAAAGCGCCTCATGGAATACGCATTGGTATTGATTAAGCCCGACGGTATTATTAAGAATCTGATCGGCCCGATTTTTACAAAATTCAGCCAAACAAATTTAAAAATTTTTGCCTGTCGTATGGTTGCGACAAATTTTGAGTTGGCGCGAAAGCATTATCAACACATCAAAGACCAACCCTTTTATCAACAAGTCATTGATTATTTGCTGGGAAAATATCACGGACAAAATAAGGTTTTGGTCATCATTTATGGGGGAAGCAATGCGGTAAGAAAATGCCGGGTGGTTGCCGGAGCAACCAATCCGGAAGAGGCAGATCCCAATTCGATCCGCGGGGCTTTTGGTCGTATTACCCAACAAGGAGTCTATGAAAATATTATTCACGTCTCGTCTGACGCGAAAGAGGCTAAACGTGAGATCAAGCTTTGGTTTTTTCCGGATCAAATTGAAGAAAGGATTTTTCCAGTAAAAACAGTTAAGAGTCAAAATGGGTTCAAAGCGGTTTGGAAGTGAGCAATCTCCTGAGAAGATCGCGGTACCGCGCAATTCAAACGTTCATTTAAAGGAAAAAAATATGATCAATGGGATGACAGGATTTGGTAGTTCCCAGTTCTCCTGGGGAAGGGTCAAGGGAGTGGTTGAGGTTAAAAGTCAAAATCACCGCTATTTGGATGCGGTCTTTTTTTTGCCGATCGGTTTCGCGGCCTTGGAAAACAAAATGCGCCCAGTTGTCGCTAAAAAAATTGAAAGGGGCCGCGTTACCATTTCACTGAAGATCATGGAAAGATCTTTGCAAAAGTTGGAGTTTAATAAAGACGTGATCAAAGAATATTTGCGGGCGGCCAAGGGCTTAAAGCAGGAGTTTGGAATCAGTGACACGTTATTGTTTACGGATGTCGTGAAGCTGCCGGGGGTGGTTGAAGCGAAGGAGATATCGATCGATATCGACGAGCTTTGGCCGGCGATGGAAAAGGCCTTGCTTGTGGCGTTGAACAGCCTATTGACGATGCGCAAGAGCGAAGGCCGCAGTCTTTTCAAAGACGTTTCCAGTGTGCTTTTGGGCATGAGAGCACAATTGCGCAGCATCAATAACCGTTCGAAGGTCATCCACCGTGAGCAAAAGCAGAAATTGTCGACGGAAGAATTCCTGTCTTTTCAAAAAGGAACAGACATCAATGAGGAGAGAGCTCGCCTCACGCATTATATTGATGAATTCAAATTGCTGTTAAAAACAGCGATGGGCGTTGGGAAGAAGTTGGATTTTGTCGCCCAGGAGATGCAGCGAGAAACAAACACGATCGGCTCAAAATTGCAAGACAAGCTTGTCTCCAATGCCGTGATCGCCATAAAAAGTAAAATCGAAAAACTGCGCGAGCAGGCCCAAAACATCGAATAGAAAATTTTCATGCGCAAAGCAAGGATCGTCATTCTTTCCGGTCCGTCAGGCTCCGGCAAGACATCGCTTTATAAAAAGCTATTGGCCAGCAGAAAATTCCGCAAGATTTTGGTCAAGTCAATATCGGTGACAACGCGGGAGCGTCGGCCAAATGAACGGCATAGCCATGATTATTTTTTTGTCAGCAAAAGGATGTTTGAGTATAAAAAGCGCGCCGGTCATTTTATGGAATCGCAGAATGTGTTTGGACAATATTATGGCACACCAAAACAGAATGTCCGCCGATTGTTAAAAAGTGGGGTGAATGTCCTTTTGTGCATTGATGTGAAGGGCGCCAAGCAGGTGATGAGGCAGCATAAAAATGTTTTAAAAGTTTTTGTTAAAACGCCGACATTTCGTGATTTGCAAACACGGCTTAAAGGTCGCAAGACCGAAAAATCGCAAGATCTATCCATTCGTCTGCAAACCGCCAGGAAGGAGTTGAGGGAACAGCAGCACTATGATTATGTGATCATCAATGATCAACTCGAAAAAGCCTATCGCCGTTTGGCAAAGCTTTTTTCGCAAGTCCTCTTAGTTTAAGGCCGATTCAATCGTTGACAAGCAAAGGGTGGTATGATATATATCATTCCTAATTTCTTATATAACAACGAGTTTTAATTCAGGAGGAAAGTATGGGCTATCCGCCAATCGAAGAACTACTGCCCAAATCGGGCATGAGCATTTACAAGTTGATCCGCATGGCTTCTCAGCGAGCCATGGAATTAGCAGACGGCAAGAAGCCTTTGATTGAGCTCCCCGCGAATACAAAAACAGCGACACTGGCGCTGGAAGAAATCAAAGCCGGCATGGTCGTTCTTAAAGAGGTTTCCGATCAATTGAAGCCGCAACCCAAGTCAAAAGAAGCGAAGAAAAGCACGGCGGAAGAAGAGTCGGAGTTGAGTTCGGTATAAGCGGGTTTTTATGAAACAGCAGAAAAAAATTGTTTTGGGTGTCACTGGAAGCATCGCTGCCTATAAGTCAGCGGATTTGGTGCGCCGTTTGCGTGAGAAAGATTACGTTGTCACCGTCGTGATGACCGACGGAGCCGCTCAATTCATCACGCCATTAACGTTGGCGAGTTTATCAGGCCGCCCGGTTTATCATGAGATGTTTAAGGATGAAGAATCCGGTGAGATGTTGCATATCCGTTTGGCTCAAGAAGCAGATATTTTGGTTGTTGCCCCGGCCACGGCCAACATCATTGGCCGGTTGGCAAACGGTTTGGCAGACGATTTGTTGACCTGCATTGCCTTAGCGACGAGAGCCCCGATCGTTTTAGCGCCGGCGATGAATGAGGCGATGTATCAGAATCGGGCGGTGCAGGACAATTGTCGGAAATTGAAAGAGCGGGGCGTTAAATTTGTTGACCCGATAGAAGGAGATTTGGCCTGCGGGGATTATGGGAAAGGCCATCTTGCCGCGATCGAGACGATTGTAAAAGTCATTCAATCGTTAAAATATTGACCCTTTGATTTTCCGCAATTTTAACCACCGTTCGATACAGAGCGCTTCAAGGACACCGTTAAATAAATTTTATAGCAACGGTGTACTAAAAGGGGGTTTGGGGGAAAATTTTTCCCCCAGGGTTGGGGGGTGCTCAGCGAGTGAAACGAGCGCCGAAGGGGGGCTTGCCCCCCTAGCGGAGTGCGGAGTCAACCGACAAGAATTAATTTGACGCAGCACAGGGTCTTAAAAATTTTTGGCGAGGTAGCCAAGTGGTAAGGCAGTGGTCTGCAAAACCACTATTCACCGGTTCGATTCCGGTCCTCGCCTTTTTGAGGACGGTGACGGGACAGTCCCCATCAAACGATATGTGGGCAAGTGGTGGAATGGCATACACGCAGGACTTAAAATCCTGTGACTGCAAGGTCATGTGGGTTCGACTCCCACCTTGCCCATAGTAAAGATGGATGAATCATTGGGGCGGTTAGCTCAGTTGGTTAGAGTGTCACGTTGACATCGTGAAGGTCACAAGTTCGAATCTTGTACCGCCCACCAGTTTTTTAAAGCCATGGAATATAAAACCGATATCGACAAATTACGGCACAGTTGTTCGCATGTGATGGCACAAGCGGTGCAACAACTCTGGCCGCAGACCAAGGTCACCATTGGTCCGGCGATCGAGAACGGTTTCTATTATGATTTTGATCGCAAAGAGCCATTTTCCGACGAGGATTTGAGCCAGATTGAGAAGGCGATGCAAAAGATCATCAACCGCAACCTCGCGTTCCGGCAAAGTTTTATGCCGCGTGCAGAAGCTGTTAAGCTTTTTCAAGAAAAAGGCGAGCGATTCAAAGTTGAGATCATCCAAGGGTTGTCCGACGAGAAAGTCTCCATTTTCCATACCGGCGAGGAATGGATGGATTTGTGTAAGGGCCCGCATGTCAAAAGTTCCGGCGAGATCAAGGCGTTCAAGCTGTTATCGGTCGCCGGGGCGTATTGGCGCGGGGACGAAAAGCAGCCCATGCTGCAGAGGATTTACGGCACCGCGTTTTTTTCGAAAGAAGAGATGAAGGAATATTTGGACCTGCTTGAAGAGGCCAAGAAGCGCGATCATCGCAAGCTCGGGGTCCAGCTTGATCTTTTTAACACTTATAACGAAACCGCTGGTGCAGGCTTGGTGTTTTATCATCCCAAGGGTGCGATGCTGCGTAAGACAATCGAAGATTACATCCGCGAGCAGAACATCAAGCGCGGTTATGAATTGGTGATGACGCCGCACATTTTGAAAGGCAAGCTCTGGGAAAAAAGCGGGCACGCCGAGCATTATCGTGAAAACATGTATTATTTTTCCGTCGATGAAGAGGAATATGCGGTCAAGCCGATGAACTGTCCGGGGCATATGTTGATTTATAATTCATCCATCCGTTCTTATCGAGATTTGCCGGTTCGGTTTTTTGAACTGGGCACGGTTTACCGTCGGGAGAAGGCCGGAGTCTTGCACGGGCTCTTGCGGGTGCGCGGATTTACTCAAGACGATGCGCATATTTTTTGTCGACCGGACCAAATCCAATCGGAAGTGGTGAGCGTCATCGACTTTGTGTTCGCGGTGATGAATGATTTTGGATTTACTGATTTGGCCATTGAACTTAGCACGCGTCCGGAGAAATTCATTGGCGATCCCAAAGATTGGGAGTCGGCGACAGAAAGCTTGGAAAAGGCCTTGAAAGAAAGAAAAATTTTGTATCAAATCAATGAGGGCGACGGGGCATTTTATGGCCCCAAGATCGACGTAAAATTGAAAGACGCGTTGGGACGTTTGTGGCAGTGCGCTACGATCCAATTGGATTTTTCTTTACCGGAACGGTTTGATTTGCATTACGTCAATGAAGAAGGCAAAGCGACACGGCCTATTATGATCCACCGAGCGATCTTGGGTAGCATCGAACGGTTCTTTGGGGCCTTGATTGAACATTACGCCGGTGCCTTTCCATTGTGGCTGGCGCCCACACAGATTTTGCTCATCCCCATCAAAGAAGAGCATGGAGCGTTTGCGGCAACCTTAAAAGATGATTTACAAAATCAAGGGTTAAGGGTTATAATTGACGGACGCAACGAGAGTTTGAATAAGCGCATCCGCGAGGGGACGATGCAAAAGATCCCCTACTTGCTCATCATGGGAGATAAGGAAGTCCAAAGTAAGGCTGTTTCGGTGCGCAAATACGGTGTCGGAGATCAGGGAAGTCAGAACCTGGAAGACTTTATCAAAAATATTCAGGAAGAAATCAAATATAAAAAACAGTTAGTCATAGTTTAGGAGGTGGTTGTTATTCAAAAACATATTCGTGTTAATGACCGCATTCGTGTCAAGGAAGTTCGGGTCATTGGTCCAAATTCAGAGCAATTGGGAGTCGTTCCGATCAAACGGGCCTTGGAACTGGCCGAAGAAAGCGCTTTGGATCTGGTGGAAATATCTCCGACGGCAAAACCACCGGTTTGTCGGATCATCGATTTTAGCAAATACAAGTACGATCAAGAAAAGCGAGAGCGACGGGTCAAAAAAAGCCAGAAAGTGACCCATTTGAAACAGATTCGTGTCCGTCCGCATATTGATGAGCATGATTATCAAGTCAAATTGAAACAAGCGCTGTCGTTTTTAGAGAAGCGTGATAAGGTCAAAGTCATATTGCGCTTCAAAGGCCGCGAGATGGCTTATAAGGATCAGGGACAAAGGGTCTTGGATCGATTTGTCAGCGACACTCTTGAAATCGGCCAGGTGGAAGGCCCGCAGAGCATGGAAGGTCGGGACATGTCGCTTATGATCGTTCCGCGATTAGAAAAGAAAAAGATCGAACCGGTTACGAAGGAAGGTTAAAAATGCCAAAATTAAAGACAAATAAATCCGCAGCAAAAAGGTTTCGCTTTACCAAAAAAGGCAAAATTAAAAAACGAAATGCCAATCGAGGGCATATTCTCAGTAAAAAGACAAGGAAGCGCAAGCGTCATTTGAGACGGACCGGATATGTTTCCGCCGCTGATGCCAAGCGTATCAGGAGGTTGTTGCCGTATGGTTAGAGTCAATTCAGCTGTTTCACGTAAACGAAGAAAACGAAAAGTTTTAAAAAGCGCTAAGGGCCAGTTTGGCCAGCGTTCCCGTCGGTACTTGCAGGCCAAGCGATCGGTCGTCAAAGGTCAAACCTACGCGTATCGAGATCGCAAGGTCAAAAAGCGCGAATACCGAGCGCTTTGGATTGTTCGTATCAATGCCGCTTGCCGGGAAGCCGGGGTTTCTTATAGCCGGTTCATCAAGGGATTGAGTAACGCGGAAGTCAAGATTGACCGCAAGATGTTAGCGGAGTTGGCGGTTTCTTCTCCAGCCGCGTTCGCGCAGTTGGTGAAAATAGCGTCGGAAGCCCCTGCTGTTAAAGCAAAGGCAAAGCCCGTTTCTAAAAAGAAAAAGATGGTAGAGGCTGCTGCATAGCCGTTGATGTTTGAACGAAGCGCAACGGCATTGTTAAAATAAAAATGCGCTTTTCAGGTGATTAAAAAATTATGGGGACTGTTCCTTGAGGGGCTGTCCCCATATTTTTGTGAAGTGGTCCATTGTCGATGAGGACGGTAAATGTCAGACTGGAATTTTAAGGAAATAGAAACCACGATTCAGCAAGAGGCCGCACTCCTTGCTGACGCAAAGGGTTTGGAAGATTTTCGTATCAAGTATTTGGGACGGAAAGGTCTGCTCGCGCAAATTTATGCTGGGATGGGTCAGGCGTCACCCGAGGAACGCCCGCTAATCGGAAAATCCGCCAATGCCTTAAAAGTTTTGGTGGAAGGCATTGTCGCCCAAAAAAAGCAGAGCTTGGATGGACAGAGTCGGCAAGCGCTAACAAAAGAAAAGATCGACGTTACTCTGCCGGGAATTCATTCACCCTTAGGTCATCAACATATCTTAACGCAAATGATCGACGAGATCTGTGGAATTTTTGAAAGCATGGGCTTTGTTGTCCAGGAAGGCCCAGAAATCGAGACTGAATTCAATAATTTTGAAGCCCTCAATATTCCCGTAGATCACCCGTCGCGCGATGCCTTTGATACTTTTTATGTCGATACCAAAGTCGTTGGACAAAAGCGTTTATTGCGCAGCCATACCTCGCCGGCGCAGATTCGGATGATGCAAAATCATAAGCCGCCATTTGCCGTTATCATCCCGGGGAAAGTTTATCGTCCAGACAAAGTTGACGCGACCCACTCATCGATGTTTCATCAAATTGAAGGACTGCTCGTCGATAAAGACGTGAAATTTTCTGATTTGAAGGGATTGGTCTGTGTCTTTTGCCAGAAATTTTTTGGTGAGAAAGTAAAGATGCGGTTTCGTCCGCATTTTTTCCCCTTTACTGAGCCCTCTGCCGAGGTGGACATTTATTGGAAAAAAGGGTGGCTGGAAATCATGGGTTGCGGCATGGTGCATCCAAAAGTTTTTGCGGCGGTCGATTATCCGAAAGGAAAATATACAGGGTTGGCGTTTGGGATGGGGATCGAACGGATGGTGATGTTGAAATATGGCATTAACGACATCCGTTACTTTTTTGAAAATGATGTACGATTTTTGCGGCAATTTTAATATGAAAATTTCTCTGAATTGGTTAAAAGATTACGTCGACATCAATATCCCAACGGACCAGCTCGCCCATAAATTGACCATGGCTGGATTGGAAGTTGAGAACATCGAAACAATCGCTGGCGACAAGGTCTTGGAATTGGAGATCACTCCCAATCGAGCTGATTGTTTGTCGATGATAGGGATTGCCCGCGAAATCTCCGCAGTGTTGAATAAGACCTTAAAATGTCCACGTTTGCCGACGACCAAGCGACCGGTCAAACGCTGTGACATCGCAATCGAAAACAAAAAAGATTGTCCGCGCTATATCGGGACGGTGATCGAGGATGTGAAAATCGCTGCTTCATCGAAGAAAATCGCGGAGCGGTTGCAATCCTTAGGGGTAAGATTGATCAATGATGTTGTGGACATTACCAATTTCAGCATGTTGGAAAATGGCCAACCGTTGCATGTCTTTGATTATGATCAATTGATCGGGAAGAAGATCATTGTCCGTCGAGCAAAGGCAGGCGAGGAGATTGTAACTATTGATGGGGTTTTAAGGAAGTTAGATCCGTCGATCTTAGTGATCGCTGATGAAAAGCGTGCTGTTGCGATCGCCGGGGTTATGGGCGGTAAAGTCACTGAGGTGACTGAGCGGACAAAGAATATCCTTTTAGAAAGTGCTTATTTTGAACCCATTCTCATTCGTCGCGCCTCCAGGAAATTGGGTCTGAGCAGTGATTCGTGTTATCGGTTTGAACGCGGGGTTGATATTCATCATGTGGAGTGGGGATGTCGACGAGCTTTGGGTTTGATCCAAGAGTCTGCGAAAGGAAGGGTTGTTTCGCAAAGCGATGTCTTCGCGCCCCAACTGAAAGTGAAGGCGACCGGTATCAAGATCAGCCTGGCGCAAATTCAGGGTTTGATCGGCGAAGAAATTCCTTTAGCCCGCTGCCAAAACATATTAAAAAAATTAGGATGCGTTGTTATCGTGAAGGGACAAGCGCTCAATGTTAAGCCGCCGTCATTTCGATCGGATCTGCGGCAAGAGGTTGATTTGATTGAAGAAATCGCGCGGGTGATTGGTTATGATCAATTGCCTGTTAGCCTGCCAGCGGTGCCGATGGTTAACCTGCCGATTTGTTCCAAACGAGGTGTGCGAAACAAAATCCGGCAATCTTTGGTTTCGTTGGGGCTGGATGAAGTGGTGGGCTTTTCTTTAATCCATCAAGAAGTTCTCGATAAGTCGCAGGCCGCGGATTTGAAAGGGCTAGCGCTCATGAATCCGTTGACGCAAGACCAATCGATTTTACGCCCGTCGCTACTACCCAGCCTTTTGTCGATTGTCCAGACCAATCTCAATCGGGGTCAGGACCATTTGCGATTATTTGAATTGGGAAAGATTTATTGCGCAGGAGAGGAAAAGGAAGTTTTGGCCATGATCATGACCGGGCCGCGCTTTTTGGATTGGCGGCAGGAAAAAAAAGAGCGCCTTGATTTTTTTGACATCAAAGGTATCCTATCCGCTCTTTTTGAGCGTGTTTGTGATCAAAACGAACTATCATTTTCTGCCGACGAGGATCAAAAGATT
>JAHFFT010000031.1 GCA_023247795.1 Candidatus Omnitrophota bacterium | reverse complement strand
CGACATTGATAAAGGCATGCGTGAAGTTTTCACCTCTCGGATGATGAGCCGTCGGTAATGGTATGGGGGGCTGTCCCTTTAGGGACTGTCCCCCAATTTAAGAAAAATTTATGGAAGAAAAAGTCAAGAACGATCCGTTATCCAAAAATATCCCCGCGGCTCCCGCGGCAGCGCCTGCCCAAAAAGTTAACTCTGAGCCGCCTGTGCAAGTACCGCCAGCAGCTAATAAAGAGCAGAAGGCCAATCCAACGGAAATCAAAACACCAACGCCTCTGGTTGCGCAAAAGCCAATTCAAGGGAGCACTGTTCATGACCCTCAAACAGCGGTCCAAGACGAACCAGGCGCGCAGAAAAAGGGAAACCGACGGGGGAGGGGTCGCATCGTTTCAGTTCAAGGCCCGGTTGTCGATGTTTATTTTGAAGACATTATTGATATCCCGTCGCTCTATGACGTTATTGAGACCTATAATTATGATAAAAAGCGGATCATATTACAAACCGCGGAACATTTGAACAAACACGTGGTACGAACGGTTGCCTTGATGGATACGCTCAACATGCAGCTCAATTCGACGTGTTACAACACCTTTCAGCCCATCACGGTCCCGGTCGGCGACGCCTGCTTCGGTCGGATCATGGACGCCGTCGGCAATCCTATTGATAAAAAGGGGCCGATCGACGCCCCGCCGCGTCCCATTCGTACCATGACCAAGCTGACCGGATTTGATTTGAATAAAAAGGAAGCGGCGAAGCTGGAGATTCTCGAGACCGGGATCAAATATTTTGATTTGCTTTTTCCTTTGGTTAAAGGAAGCAAGACCGGAGTCATCGGCGGGGCCGGCTGCGGCAAAACAGTTGTCATCTTGGAGCTGATCAATAACATCGTCAAGGAGCACGGCGGGGCCTGTGTTTTTTCCGGGATCGGCGAACGGATCCGAGAAGGAAACGAGCTTTTTCACGAACTCAATGACAGTGGACTGTTGGGAAACGTTATGTTGGCCTATGGACAGATGGACCAGCCGCCGGGGGCGCGGGCCGAGGTTGTGAATACCGGCATCACCTTAGCGGAATATTTGCAGAACAAAAATAAAGACGTTTTGCTTTTTATGGATAACATTTACCGATTCATCCAAGGGGGCCAGGAAATCTCGACCCTTTTGGGCCGCGTTCCGGCGGAGACCGGTTATCAGCCGACCTTGGCCTCCGAGGTCAGCGCGGTTCAGGAGCGGATCCGTTCGATCCCCGGCGGAGGATCGGTCACGGCCATGCAAGCGGTTTACGTTCCTGCCGACGATATGACCGATCCGGCGGTTGTGGCGATCTTCAGTTATTTGGATGGGTCGGTGGTGCTTTCCCGCGATCTGGTCCAGCGCGGAATGTATCCGGCGATTGATCCTTTGCAAAGCAGCTGCGGAAATTTGGACCCGGTTGTCGTCGGAAAGCGGCATTTTGATTTGGCGCAACAGGTCATTCAGCATTTGAATAAATACAATGGTCTTAAGCGGATTGTCGCGGTCATTGGTGTCGAAGAATTGAACAAGCAGGACCGGATGATTTATGGCCGGGCGCAGCGTTTGCTGAATTTTATGACGCAGCCATTTTCAGTCAGTGAAGTTTTTACCGGTAAAAAGGGCGCGTACGTTTATCGTGGGGAGCTCCTCGATGGGGTCGAGTCGGTCTTGAGGGGAGATCATGATAAAACCAAACCCTCGGATTTTTATATGATCGGGAAAGCCCCGGTTCCCAAGGCCTCGACCGGTAAGACCGAAGCGACGGCAGAAGAATAGTCCGCTTAAGCAGTTGATCAGTCATGATAAAACAATTTGATAAGACCCTCGCCAGTGAACTCGTTAAAAATGGGCATCTGCAGCAAGCGGACGCTGATCAACATCTCAAGGCCTGTCAATCCGGCGCGCTGGATTTAAGAGCCTATCTGATTCAGAATAAAATTGTCACTGAAAATCTTATCTTGGAAGCTTTGGCCGCTGCTTTTCAAATGACGATCATTGATTTGAAAACGGAAAAGATTGATCCCGCCGTCGTCGAGAAAGTTCCGGTGCGCATCGCCGGGCATTACAAAATTATGCCGGTCAAGATCGAGAATCGGAATTTGATTTTGGCCAGCACACTCCCGATTGATCTGAATGTTCAGGATGAACTCCGCGGCCATCTGGGTTTTGAACCGCAAATCGTGCTGGCAAAAGAAGTGGATATCCAGAATGCTTACGGTAAATATTACGGTCTGGCCGCGGGAACGATTGACCGTCTAACGAAAGACACATCGCAAAAACCACAGAAAGCGACCGAATCCGATCATTGGGTTGAGGACTTGGATACTGGCAGCGAAGAAGATGCTTCGGTCAGCCAGCTGGTCAATCTGATTCTTCTCGAGGCGCATAAGAAGCGTGCGACCGATATTCATATCGAGCCTTACCGGGATTCGGTCCGCGTCCGTTACCGAATTGACGGCGTCTTGGTTGATTCCAACGCGCCGCCGACCTTCCGGCAATTTTTATCTTCGATCACCTCGCGAATCAAATTGATGGCGAATTTGAGCATTGTCGAGAAGCGCGTTCCGCAAGACGGAAGTGCCTCGGTGAAGACCAAGGGACATAAGTTGGATCTACGTCTTTCCACGATCCCGACACCGCATGGCGAAAGTCTGGTTATCCGCATTTTGCCGCAGGATGTTCAGCTTTTGGGTTTGAGCAAGCTGGGATTGGGCGAAGCGAATTTGAAATTCTTTCGCGCGCTGATCCGCAAACCGCATGGGATCATTCTCGTGACCGGCCCGACGGGAAGTGGTAAGACCACAACGCTTTATTCAGCCTTGAATGAGATCAATACCCCGGAACGAAAAATCATCACCTTGGAGGATCCTTTAGAGTACGAAATGAAGGGGATCACCCAAATTCATGTTAACCCGAAAGTGAACTTGACCTTCGCGGCCGGCCTGCGGGCGATCCTGCGGCATGATCCTGATATCATTATGGTCGGAGAAATCCGTGATTTGGAAACCGCGGAGATCGCGATCCGTACCGCTTTGACCGGGCATTTGGTTTTTTCCACACTCCATACCAATGACGCGGCGAGCGGGATTACCCGTTTGGTTGAAATGGGTGTTGAGCCGTTCCTGGTTGCTTCCAGTGTGGAGGCATTCATCGCTCAGCGGCTGGTGCGCAATATTTGTCCGTATTGCCGAGAAGAAGTGAAGACCCCGCTGTTAGAACTACGAGAAGAAATGGTCGAGGCGATAGGTTTGGAGAGTACGTCGCATGCCAAAATTTATCAGGGGAAAGGATGCGAAGAATGCAATGGAACTGGATTCCGCAGCCGCTCAGCGATTTACGAGGTGATGCGGATCGATGAAGACATCCGGTCGTCCATCATCAACAAAGAGCGGGCGGATCGCATCAAAGCCATTGCCATGCAAAAAGGCATGGAGACGCTGCGCATGGATGGATGGAAAAAAGTTCTGGATGGCATCACAACGCCGATGGAAATCATGAATGTCTCGGCCAAGGACGATTATAGTCTTTTGGATAAACAGAGCCGGGCCAACAAGGGGGCCGCCTCATCAGCGTTGGCCGCGCCCAAATCGATTACGATCCGGGAGGAGATCCTTAAAAACAAGGATGACTACAACTCCCGTGTTTATCCGCGTTTGAACGCGAAAGTGGAAGTCCGCTATCAAGTCCTAAAACCGGATGCCAAAGAGGCAAGCCGCTTTGACAGTGATGGGGTAATGCATTCCAGTTTGACGCAGGACATCAGCGCTGGAGGGCTAAGATTCGTTACTAAAGATCCATTGCCTTTGGGGACGATTTTGGATTTGAAGATCCAATACAGCAAAAGCGAGCGCAGCATCGATTGCCTGGCTAAGGTTTGCCGGATCGAGCAGGACAGTGTGACATCGATGTATGGATTGATTATTTATTATCTGGATATCCCGAGCGCCGACCGGGCTAAGTTGGATCGGCTGGTGCGGGCGAATTTGGTTAAGTTCAAGCAGAAAAGTGATAACCCTTAAGGAAAAGAATCATGCCAAATTTTGTTTATAAGGCCAAAAAGGCCAATGCCGAGACGATGGAAGGACAAATCGTAGCTCAGAGCAGGGAGGAAGCGGTTGAGAAGATCAATCAGTTGGGGTTGATTCCGATGTCTGTTGAAGAAAGCAGCACAGCGACGGGCAAGCGGCGGTCGTCGACCGCCCGGACGGGAAAGGTCAAGGCCAAGGAACTTTATCTTTTCAGCCGGCAGTTGGTCAATTTATTGAAAGCGGGTGTTCCTATTTTGAGGGCTTTGGAGTTGGTGAATTCGCAAATCAAAAATAATTATTTCAGTGGGGTGGTCGAAGGCATCCGAGCCAGCGTCAGAGGAGGGCGTTCGTTTTCGGATTGCCTGGCAGAATATCCGCAGATTTTTTCTAATCTTTACGTCACGATGGTCAAGGCCGGTGAAGAGGGGGGGAGTCTGCATGTGACTTTAGCGGATGTGGCCGGATATTTGCAGCGGCAAAATGAATTGAGTTCCAAGGTAACAACAGCCATGGCTTATCCGCTCTTGATGATGATGGTTGGGATGGGAACCGTATATTTTATTTTAACCCGGGTCATGCCAAAGATTACCAGTCTTTTTAATAATCTGAATCAGGCGCTGCCCATGGCCACGATCATTGTTATGAAGGTCAGCAAATTTTTGATTGATTGGTCTTGGGGGATTTTGATCGGTCTGATCGTTGTCATTTTTTCTTTTCGGAAGTGGGCTCAATCCAATGCTGGAAAAACGTCGTTGAGTCAAATCCAGTTGGGCCTGCCGTTTTTCGGGCAGTTCATTTTGGCGGTTGAAATGGCGAGGTTTTGTCAGACCTTAAGTCTCTTGCTGAAAAGCGGGGTTCCGATCGTCCGGGCTTTGAAACTGTCGGCTCCGGTGGTCGGAAATGAACTGATTCAGAAACAATTGTTCAAATGCCAAGAAGAACTCTTGGCCGGACGGTCTTTGGGGCAGAGTTTGCGGGAAGCGACCTTGATCCCAGAGATCGTCGGGCACGTGGTTGCTATTGGCGAGGAGTCTGGATCCCTCGAGACAACTTTAAATGATCTCGCTGAAAATTATGATATGGAAACCAGTGAAACCATGAAGGTGATGACCACACTGTTGGAACCGCTGATGATTTTGGTCATTGGTTCTCTCGTCGGATTTATCGTGATTGCCATGCTTTTACCGATCTTTCAAATCAACGGGATGGCCAATTGATTTGGGAAGGTGTCGATGAATTTTCTAAGGATAGGATTGGTTTGCTTTTTTTGGGGGGGGTTCGTCTCGCTCGCGCATTCGCAGGAATGGCTCGAAGAAAAGAGCAAACATTTTTCCGTGGAATATCGCGGCAGAGCCGATCTTAGCACGGCCCAAAAGATTTTGCGTGATGCCGAGAGCTACTATAGCAAGGTGGGTGATTTGATCGGGTATACGCGCTATTCGGATTTTTGGACCTGGGATCAGCGGGTGCAGATTTATTTTTATCCGGACAAGGTGTCTTTTATGAAGGAGACCGGGCAACCAGAATGGTCAACTGGTGTTTCGGCCAGTCATCAACCGGGCGTCACTCAGCGGGCCATCGCCAGCTTTAAGCAGAGCCAAGATTTTTTTGATGGTCTGCTTCCGCATGAAGTTAGTCATTTGGTTTTGCATGATTTCGTCGGTGATTTGAAGAAGCTCCCGCTTTGGTTTGATGAAGGTGTCGCACAGTTCCAGGAGGCCAAGAAAAGTGAGATTGCCGATCGGATGATGCGGTCATACATTGCCCAGGGGCAATACGTGCACCTTGATTCTTTGATGACTTGGAATGTCCGAGAAGAAAAAGATCAAACCAAAGTCAATGTTTTTTACGGTGAAAGTGTGTCGCTTATAAATTTTCTAATCAAAAAATATGGGAGTTCTGCTTTCAATGATCTTTGCCGACATATCCGCGATGGACTTCCCTTTGAAATGGCTTTGCAAAAGGCCTATACCAATCAACTGAACAACCTTCAAGATTTGGAGGATAAGTGGTTACGAACGATGAAATGAAGTCTTTAACGAAAGGAAGAAGTTGATGAAAAATTACAAAAGCAGGGCCTTCACTTTGATTGAAATTATGCTCGTCGTCATCATCATCGGCGCATTAGCGGCCATGGTGATTCCGCGCATTTCCGGCCGTTCCGAGCAGGCCAAGATCACTGTCGCGAAAGCCGATATTGAGACTTTATTGGCAACCGCCCTCAAGCTTTATGAACTGGATAACGGTGGGTTCCCGACGACAAGCCAAGGGCTGGACGCTCTTGTGCAAAAGCCGTCGTCTTCTCCTATTCCAGCCAATTGGAACGGACCTTATCTTGAGCGAAAGCCCCTTGATCCTTGGGGTAATCTTTATGTTTACGAATCTCCTGGTCAGCATCGATTGGATTATGATTTGTTTTCTTCGGGCAAAGATTCCAAAAGTGAAGCCGACAATATTGTTAATTGGGAATAAAATTTTGGGACGATGAGAAACGACGTCCTCCTACGGTTCAAGCGATGCCGCGCTGTGCGAAGGAAGCGCGGCTTCACGTTTATTGAACTCATGGTCACCACGATGATCCTCGGTGTGGGGATCACCCTCATTTATCGCGGGCTGCTGTTGTCGATGGCATATCAAACCCGGTTGGTCCAGCGGCTTTATGCCAACAATTTATTGAATCATAAAATCGACTCAGATCAGCAGTTTTTTTCGCAAACTGGAAAACTGCCGGAAGAGAAGGCTGATCCGATCGAGGCGGTTCTCAACAATAAGCCGCTCCTTTTCCAATTCTCCACACAATTTCAGAAGTTCGAGCATTTGGAGGAACTTTATCAGGCCACGATCCTTTTGCACTGGCAGGACAACGGACAGGATTACCGTTTGACACGCGCTGTCTATTTGGGGAAGGCCAAGAAATTAGAGGAGTCGAAAACGCCTTGAATATTTTTAAAAATTGGAAATCAAATTTTGAGCGAAGATCACGCGTGGTTTTTTTTCCAGCCGCCGCAGGGCGGTCGACGCAGACCCGTGGCTTTACCTTGATTGAAGTGCTACTGGTTTCTTCTTTGATTTCCATGATTGGTTTGGCGTTATTTCAGGCCCTTGCCAATGGCATTGATATTTGGAAACGGGCGGATCGGTTCGCGACCGAGGAGGACGTGGCTATTTTTTTGGAAAAATTAACTCGCGATCTTCGCAACGGGTTCAATTATGCTCTTTTAGATTTTAACGGTAAAAGTACTGAGATCATTATCCCGACGCTGGTTCAAACCAAGATCGCAATGAGTTCGGGTGCGGTATCCGTGTCAAGCACAACACATTTAGGGTTGGTAAAATATTCGTTTCGTAAGAACGAGCAGCGGATTGTTCGCCTGCAGGCGAATTATGGCAAGGCCCTGAGGGGAAAATTCGAGAAGGAAAGAGAGGTTGCCAAACACATTCAGTCTTTGACATTTTCTTATTTTTTAAAGGAAGGAGAATCGTTTAAAAAATTGAAGGCGCAAAAAGGGGTTTTACCGCAAAGTGTTTTGGTCGAGTTGGATTTCAAAGAGGACACCGGGGGTGTTCGGCGGATCACGCGATTGATTGATGTTCCTATCCTTTCAGAGAAAAATGAAAAAGACATCGCTAGTATTTTCTAATCATTGCTCGAAAACCCTTTCTAAACAGGGGGCGATTTTGATTTTGGCCCTTTGGACACTGGCCTTGTTAACGGTGTTTTCGATCAGCATCAGCGCCCGGGTTCGTCAGGAAATCACATTTCTTTCCCGACTGGAAAAGACTTATCAGCTGAGGGATATCGCCAGCGCCGGGATTTACAAAGCCAGGGCCATGTATTTATCCAATTTCAAATCCGGGCAACAGTACGCGATCAATGATGAACTTGTGCCGGCGATGAAGCGAATTGATATTTTCAATAATGATTTGGCCTTTAAGGACGTGGAGTTGGGACAGGGGAGATATTCGGTTTATTACGATGGTTGCGATTCTGTCGTGGACAATCCGTATCGGATGTACGGATTCATTGATGAAGAAAGTAAAATCAATATCAATAAAGCGCCGCGGGCGGTCTTAAAACAATTGTTCATCGTTGTATTAGGATTGCTGGAGGAAGAGGCGGATGAATTGGCGGGCTCCATCATCAATTGGCGGGAGGCGGGAGAAACGGAATTGACGGGGTTTTTCAGCGATGATTTTTATAGTCAATTGAAAGACCCTTATGAAAGCAAGGAAGCGGATTTCCAAATTTTGGATGAGCTTTATTTACTGAAAGGAATGACCGCAGAGCGCGTTGAAAAATTATCGCCCTTCGTAACGGTTTTCGGAAATGGTGGCGTCAATTTCAATACCGCGTCGGTCCTGGTCTTGAAGGCCCTGGGGCTTGAGGACGGATTGATCAAGAAAATCCTTTTGGTTCATCGAGGGGAGGATGGTTTGCTGGGAACCATGGATGATGTCTATTTCAGTTCTTACAACGTGATGCTGTCCGCATTGCAGGAGAAGGCGGGGATTGATGAAAATGAACTTAAGGCGTTGACCGATTTGTCCAATTTGAAAATGATCGGCATGGACTCTCAATATTTTGGTGTGAGGTGCGCTGCCCAGTTAACGTCTTCAAAAGAAATCAAAGAGATCAAGAGCGTCTTTCGAGCCAAAGACGGTCAGATTGTTTATTGGAGAGAGATTTGACATGTTTGGGAAAGATAAAGAATTTTTAGGGATTTATTTAACCGAGCAGACGTTGAAGCTGGCCTATCTTAAAGGAACACCGGGCAAGCAGACCTGTGTTCGGTTGGTTAAAAAGAATGTTGCCGGGACCGCGGAAGGACAGTTGGTGGGGCTGATCAAGGAGGCCTTTCAAGAAACATCGGCCAAATCGCCGCATTGCATTTGCATGATTGCCCCGCAGATGATCACGACCAAAAATATCGAGATTCCTTCCCTCGACGTGGAAGAAATCAAATCGATCATTGATTTGCAGGCCGGAAGGCACACGCCCTATTCGCGCGAGGAAATCATCATCGGTTATATTTCCATTGGGGTTTTTCAAAGGAATTACACGAAAGTTTTGCTGGTGATCGTTAATCGTGATCAGATCAAAAAACATCTGCAGTTGATCGAAGAGGCCGGCCTAAAAGTGGAAAAGGCGTTGATGCCGCAGGAGGCGATAGCGTCTTTTTACGCGAAGGCCTTGAATCTGAAGTCCGGAGCTTTTCCTTTGGGGATCATCAACTTGACTGATTTGGAAACCGATTTCCTCGTCGTGTTTAACGGGGTCCTCGCGATGGCGCGTACGGTCCCATTGGGATTGGAGCATCTCGGGCAAGACCCGGCCAATCGGGACAAATTATTAGCAGAGCTGCAGAAATCTTTGGAGTCTTATCAGAATGAGGATATTGCCGCCATCCCGGAGGAATTTTTGTTAACCGGTCAATCGGAAATGATTTTGGAATTGCAGCCCTTTCTTCAAGACAAATTGAAGGCAAAGTTCAAAATGGACCCCGTAGCAAAACGCCTTAATTTTTCGTCGAGTCTGGTAGAACAGTCAGAAGGGGAATGGAAGGGAGATTGTTTGGCGAACGTGGTTTTGGGCGCGTATTTGTTTCATAAATTAGCGGTGGACTTGACCCCTGATGAGATCAAAACCCAACGGTCTATCGAAGAAAAGGGTCGTCAGGTGATCAAAGCGGGGATCTTTGCGATCATCATCCTGGTGATGATTTCGGCGATTTTCTTTACGAAAATTTATTTTCGCAGTATCATTTTAAGCAGATTGGAAAAGGAATATATCAATAAACATCGCTCGGTCGTCATGTTGGACCGCATGGCCCAGCGCTCACGCATCATCAAGGGTTATTTGAAAAGCCGGATGGTGTGTCTTGACGTGGTTGATGAAATTTACCGTTTGATTCCCGATGAGATTTATTTAGACAATATTTATTTTGATGAAAACGGAACGATCAACGTTCAAGGGGTCTCGGAATCGATGTCGCGGGTTTTTAATTTTGTCAGTGCCTTGGAGGAGTCTGCATATTTTAAAGGTGTGAAGACCAAATCAACGACGGCCAAAAAGGACCGTGGGAAAGACGTTGCCGCCTTTGACATTGTCTTTAGGCTGGAGAGCGCGAAAGATGAGTCGCCGGAGGAAGAAGCGGCCGCCAGCGCCGAGACCCCCGAAGCGCAAAAGACTGTGGAGAAAAAATAATCGATGCTGCAGAATTTTTTTCAGAAATTGTCGGAAAAAGAAAAAAAACTGTTTTACGCGGCGCTGATCATTATCGTTTTATCTTTGTTTGATCTCTTGTTTTTGCGGCCGGTTTTGTCTAATTTACAATCGGTTGAAGAGGACATCCATGATAAGATCAACAGCATCAACAAGGACATGCGGTTTTTGGCCTACCAGGATAAAATTAAGAAGGAACAGGTTGCTTACCGGCATTTCAACTCTGGGGAAAAGAAGACCGAGGAGGAGGTCATTGCCGGCTTTCTCAAAACGGTAGAAACGATCGCTTCCGAATCAAATATTGTTTTGTCCAAATTGAGCCCATCGGAAGTTGTCCAAAAAAAGGGCTATATGCAATATCATGCCAATTTGGAGGCCTCAGGGCCTCTGCAGAATGTCGTTACGTTTATGCACAAGATCGACTCGACCGAGGATCTTTTGCGGATCATGAAATACAGTCTCGTCGGCAAGAAAGGTAGTCCGGATGACGTCGCCGCTACGATGAAAATTTCAAAATTGATTTTAGATGCCGATACCGATGATGCTTCTGCTTTTGATTCAGGCGAGGATGAGAAGCCCGAGGATATGGCAGACAATCGGATCGGGGATCCGGCAAATCCGAATAAGCAGAATGAAGCAAATTCGGAAACTCCGGAACCCAAAACTGATGAGAATGGTAAAGAAAAGGATCAAAGCAAGGAAGGCGATACTGCCGCGGGGGATGCCGGTCAAAAACAGAAAGAGGGCGGCGCCAGCGATGAGAAGGGAAAGCAGGAAGGCACTGCGCCGGCGGGAGCTGCCAAGACCAAGGAAGCACCTGCAGGTCAAGAACAAAAGCAGGGTGCAAAGGGTGAACAGGGAAAACCGGATGATGGGAAAAAAAACAAGGGTTTGGATTTGGGCGGAGATGGAAAAAAGGTTGATACGGGTAAGGAGACCATAGGCTCGCTTTGGGAGCAATGGTTTGGAAAAAAGAAGAAAAAGGAAGAAAAGCCGCCGGAAGTGACGCAAAAGAAGAAGTCTAACGAAAAGCCGGAAGATGAAAAGCCCAACTTATGGGAGCGGCTGTTAAGCCCTGATGTGAAAAAAAAGGACAAATAGATGTTCATGACAAATCGAGAATTCTTTAACCGATTTTTGAAAATTATGTTACTGATTTTATTTTTGTTTGACTGGAGAGCCGCGGCTTCTGCTGAAACTTTGCAGGAACTCATGCAAAAGGGAGACGAAAGTTTTCAGCAGCAGAAATACAAAGAGGCCATTGTTTTTTATGAGAAGGCGGTTGAGATCAATCCTGATTTTGCTCCCGCCTACGACGCCTTAGGAGACGCTCACTTTTTTTCTGGGCACAAAATTGATCAAGTCCTTTGGTTTTATCAGACCGCGCTACAGATTGATCCGCATATGGCAGAGGCCTACAGCGATATGTGCCGCGCGTATGTACAAAATTCGCAGTTTAAGCCGGCGGAATCTTCTTGTTTGAAGGCACTTGCCATTGATCCGAATCAAGTGGGGGCAAAGTTCAATTTGGGGTGGGTTTATCTGGGAACTAGGGACGCGCAAAAGTCAATTCAATGTTTTACCGAGGTCAGCCAGGTCCTAAAAATTCCATTGGTGTATTACGGTTTGGGACAGGCCTACGCAACTGGCGGACAAAACGCCATGGCCTTGGAAATGATCACCAAATTACGTGACATGGGAAGCAGTGATTGGGCCATCAAATTGGAACAGACCATTGATATTTTGCTTAAGCAGCAAGAGGAAAGAAAGGCTATGGCCGAGGAGGCAGCTAATTCGAAAAACGGGGCAGCGGCTCATCCTAATGCCACATCTCCGACTTCGGTAGCTGGGCAGCCATCGCAAGCGCAAAGTCAAGCGACCAACTCGTCAACGCCTGGTTCCATTGGGCAGATGCAAATCCGTTTGAAAGGAAAATTGTATCCATTGGAAGAACAGTGAAGATCGATTTCAAGAGGTAACGAAAGATTATTTTTTCAAATATTCTTCTAAGTAGAATTTGATTTTATTGGATGGGATAGCAAAGCTGGAGTGTGTTGTCGTTGTTTCCTTTGCGGTGATGAGTCCGATCAAATGCCCTTTGCGGTCAAAGAGCGGCCCACCGCTGTCCCCTTTGTAGACATCAATGGAAGTTTGAATGAGATCAGTGCGTTTGACGCCGTTTTCCTGACTGGTTCGGCTGACCCCAAGGCCAGTCACTTTCCCGCCGGAAACCGTTTGTTGTAAAAAATCGGAATTGCCGATGGTGATGATCTCATCATCCAGTTCAACAGCATCGGAATCCGCCAGTGCCACGGCTGGAAGTGGATTGGGAATTTGAATCTTTAAAAAGGCCAAATCAAGGTCATTGATGTAGCTGATGATTTGGGCGTTTATTTTTTGTCCATTGTGTAAAGTGATTTGGATAAAATTCGCGTCGGCCACCGTATGGGCGTTGGTGACAATGATCCCGGAAGAATGAATGATCACTCCGGAACCACTGCGCTGGTATTGCCCCTGCGCCACTTTTTGAATCAAAAGGATTTGTCTGGACTGCGGATCAAAGACCGGTGATGCTTGGGGGGCCTTGAAAACACCAACGATGGTGGCCTCCACTTGGACGATCGCAGACTGTGTCTCCATCATTTGTTCGATGATGGAAGTTTGAGCGAGGGCCGCGGGCGGGAACAGGATTCCGGATGTCAATAAGGATACGGCTAGATAGAAGATCAACTTTTTGATTTCAATTTTCCATTTTAACGCCATTGATTCATTCTAGCTTTTTCTTATCAGTTGCGCAAGAGGTCGGATCAATCAGCGACGGCGGCATATTTTTTATGTTTTAGCATTTTCTTTGATTTAGCTATAGACAGCGACCGAAGGAGTTGTTAATATGACATATATTGTCCTAAAAAATTTTTGTGAAGGAGGGGACCATGAAAAAAATTATAATTTTTTCAGCAATGATGCTTTCGATGTGGATTGGATTAGCTTCAGCTCAGCCCATGGATGGGAAAGAAAAAACTTATTATGAAAATGGTCAAGTCATGGCCATCACGGAATACAGCAAAGGGGTGAAACACGGAATTTCTCAGGTTTTTGATGAACAAGGGAAATTGAAGTATGAGGAAATTTACGTCAAAGGGACCATGGTCGATAAGATTTTTCCTGCCCCTAAGCGTGATTATGGCCCATTCAAGGTGTTTGCGAACCCTTTATTTTGGGTCGGTTTTGTTGCGGTTTGCGGTCTTTTATGGTTCTTATTTTCGAAAGTACTGTTAAAAGATCAACATATTTAACATGAAGTTAGTTAAAGGCGCTTCGGAAGTACAATCCGCTACTTTTGCTGCTGGCTGTTTTTGGGGAGTTGAAGAAAGTTTTCGGGTCCGCAAAGGGGTTAAAGAAACAGCAGTCGGTTATATGGGGGGCCATACTGCAAATCCGTCCTATGCGCAGGTTTGCACCGGGACTTCTGGTCACGCCGAAGCAGTTCAAGTTAAATTTGATCCCAGCTTTATCAGTTATGATGAGTTGCTTACGATCTTTTGGCAGTGTCATAACCCGATGTCTTTGAATCGACAAGGACCGGATGTCGGGACGCAATACCGGTCGGCCATATTTTTTCATACACCGGACCAAGAGAAATCTGCCCGTCGGGCAAAGGAACAATTAGAGAAGAGCGGATATTATCCCCAACCACTGGTCACCGAAATTGTTCCCGCTACCCATTTTTATCCAGCGGAAGAGTATCACCAGCAGTATCTTAAAAAACGGGGCATAAATTCTTGCCATTAACTGTGATGGCAAAATTTTTATCTAAAATATTTTCAGCTTGAAAGGGAGGGTTTTATGAAACAATTAACCATGTTCATTTTTTTGATTTTTACAGTGTCTTTGCTGGGGTGCGAAAGCATGGGAGATAAAACAAAGAAGGGTGCGATCCTCGGTGGTGTCGTTGGTGCCGCGGCCGGTGGGATCATTGGCCATCAATCCGGACATGGTTGGCAAGGAGCGCTGATTGGAGCTGGGGCCGGTGCTTTAGGCGGCGGGCTAGTTGGGAATACGATGGATAAAAACGCAACGGAAAAAAACCCTAACCACATTTCGTTGACCAAAGTGGCAGAAATGGCCAAGAGTGGTGTTCCGGACAGTGTCATCATTGATGATTTGAAAAGTTCGCAATCCGTTTATGAGTTGGACGCGGAAATGATTGGCTATTTGAAGGACAATAATGTTGGTGATCGCGTGCTTGATTATATGCTTTCAACGGGTCATAAAGGATAGATTTTTAGATGGTGGACAAAGAACTCTTAGAAATCCTTGCCTGTCCGGAGACAAAAAAATCTTTGGAATTGGCGGACCAAAAATTGGTTGATACTGTTAACCGGCTGATCGCGGAAGGCAAAGTTAAAAACCGTGCCCAAAAGCGTGTCAGCGAAAAAATTGACGGCGGTTTGCTCCGCAAGGGCGACCGCCAATGCCTTTATCCGATCCGCGACGGCATTCCCATCCTTCTGATCGATGAATTGCTGACAATTCCTTTGCAAGCCTAATCTTTCCCCACCTGCAGAAAAAAGTTGTAGGGGAAAAAAATTATGTTATACTATCCCAAATTACGACACAGGGGTTATCTTGTGAATTTTGTTTGAAAGGAGCATTACGAATTTATGGCCGAACAACAAAAACCAGTTGAAGATGATATCAAGAAAAAGTGCACGTTCAGCGGCGCGACTTTGAAAAGGGTCCGACGCTATTATCGTGACGGAAAATATTTCAAGAATAAAAACGCGTATCGTGGCTTTAAAGAGAGTTTGAAAGCCGAGGGTGCGACCGAAGGCGAGACCAAAGAGGCTGCCGGAGTGCAGAAAGAACAACCTCCAGCCGTTAAGAAGACCGAATAATCAGAAAAATCGGGTTGTTGCAGTAAATTTTTAAGTCAACACCGCATTTTATCCCCGCCTGTTTCAACTCTATCCCCAAACATCGCAAGAGCATCTCACGTTTCCTTTAGGATTTTATAAGGAAACTGTTGGGAAATTTAAGTTAAAGGAGGTGAGAGCAATGAGACGACACCACATGGCTGTTGTGTTGGGGGCGGTCCTTTTCGCATTGATTGCAGGACAGGCGTTTGCAGAAGACGTTTATGTCACCAAACACGGCAAATTGTATCACGCGGCCGACTCTCGTTTCATCAAGGGGAAGGAAGTTGTCAAGATGAGTCTGGAGGAAGCTGAGGCCAAGGGTTATAAGCCCAGTCAAGAGTTCTTGAAAGATAAACAAGAACAAACTCAGCAAAATAACGATCCGCGCTGAGGTTAACGGAATGGGTTGATGATAAGGACGGCTCATTTGGGGTCATCCTTATCATCAACTTAATACGTGCCAAATGGTTAGGTCGTATGGGTTCGGCGGCGCCAGCCGTCCCAGGAATAGGCTTGACACTCATAATGTAAGCTGATATCATTCAAGCAATCAGTAAGGTCTTCCCATGCAGGTTTCTACTCTATGTTATGTCAGGCATGAGGGGAAAACGCTCATGCTGCATCGAATAAAAAAAGATTCTGATATCCATCAAGGCAAATGGAACGGGCTTGGTGGCAAGTTTCTCACTGGCGAAACTCCTGAAGAGTGTGTTATTCGGGAAGTCAAAGAAGAATCGGGATTGACTATCGTTGCCCCTCAGTTACGTGGGGTGATGACGTTTCCAAAGTTTAAAAATGCTGAAGATTGGCTGGTTTTTCTTTTTACCGCACAAAAATTTCATGGCCAGCAGCAAGAGTGCAGTGAAGGCCATCTGGAATGGATTGCCGACGAAAAGATCAAAGATTTGAATTTGTGGGAAGGGGATCATCGTTTTTTGGAATGGCTTAAGGGACCAAAGTTTTTTTCGGCAAAATTCATCTATAAGAATAAAAAGCTTGTTGAACACAGCGCAATATTTTATTAAAGGTTGTGTTTAAAGAGGAATCCATCATGGGACCAGTTTTTACACCATCCGAAGATCGTATCTTATCTTGTCACGAGAAGGATGAAACCGGCTTAAATGATTTTCATAAGCTGCCAGACCTTTTTGGTTTAGACATCGATAAGGTCGGGATCAACCGTTTTCGTATCCCTTTGAATTACCGTCATAAAGACGGTACTTTGATGAATCATGATACGGTTGCCAGCATGTATATCCATTTCCCCAAAGGAAAATCCGGAATCAACATGAGCCGTTTATATGAGATCCTTCAGGATGAGGCCGGGAAAGATGAAGTCTGCGACGCGTTTTTGAAAAATACGTTGAATCGTTTCCGTTCGCAGATGAGAGATAACCCTCAGGAGCCTGAATACAAAGAATCATATCTGAAACTCCGTTTCCAATATCCATTAAAGCAGGCGGCTTTGAAGAGCGATAACTGGGGATGGCAGTATTACGATTGCGTTTTGGAAGGGCATCAAGAGAAAAATAACAAAGGTAGAGTTTTTTTAACGGTTCATTATGAATATTCTTCGACGTGCCCTTGCAGTCTTTCCATGTCCAAACAATATGAAGATGAGCATGCCAATAACATTACCCGGGAGGGCAATGGGATTGCCGTTCCTCATAGTCAGCGTTCGCAGGCCCGCGTCACGGTGGAATTGGCAAAGTTCGACGAGTTTTTCATCGAAGATTTGATTGAGATCCTACGGGGAGCGATTCCAACAGAGACCCAAAGTTTTGTCAAACGCGTTGATGAACAGGCCTTTGCCCTTTTGAACGCCCAAAATCCGATGTTTGTCGAGCACGCGGTGCGTCGATTAAGCAAGGTCTTGAACGCTTATGATCAGTTCATCGATTGGGTTGTTTCCGTCGAGCACTGGGAATCTCTGCACAGTCACAATGCGGTTGCGGTCATCCGTAAGGGGCGGCCCGGGGGATTAAAATAATTCAATTCGGGCATGTCAACGCACTCATCCGTTTCCACAAAACAACATAAAATAGCAGCGTCACAACAAGGGCCGATCGCGGTCGCAATTGTGACGGTCAGTGATACCCGTACGCCGGAAACCGACGAGAATGGAAAATATTTGAAACGGGTCTTAGAAGCAAGCGGGCAAAGAGTGGTTGGATACAGCATTATTCCCGACGATCCAAATCAGGTGAAGGAAGCTCTTGAGAAATTTGTTAGCTCCTCAGCTCAGGTCATTTTTTTCAATGGGGGGACCGGCATCGCCCCGCGCGACACTACGTTTGATGTGATCGATAAAAAGTTAGAAAAAAAGTTGCCGGGATTTGGCGAGCTTTTTCGTATGTTGAGTTTCAAACAGGTTGGTTCGGCCGCGATGCTTTCAAGGGCCGTTGCTGGTGTCTATCGAAATAAGGTGATCATTTCAACTCCAGGGTCGCCTGCCGCCGTAAAATTGGCTTGGGAAAAATTGATCGAGCCTGAGTTGGCGCATTTGGCCTGGGAAGTCACACGAAAAAAATAAGGACCAACAAAGATGATTTTATCTGGAAAAGAAATCAGAAGGCGTTTGAATCAGGACATTGTGATTGATCCTTTTCAAGACAAACAGTTGAATACCAACAGCTATAATCTGCGATTACACAACGAGCTCATGGTTTATGATGATGCGACATTGGATATGAAAAAGAAACATTCGGTCCATTCGATTGTGATTCCTGAAGAAGGACTGTTGCTCGAATCCAGGAAGTTGTATTTGGGAAGGACCGTGGAATATACCAAAACCGAGCGATTGGTTCCCATGCTCGAGGGTAGATCATCAATCGGACGGTTGGGTTTGTTTGTTCATGTGACCGCGGGGTTTGGCGATGTGGGATTCTGTGGTTACTGGACACTGGAAATGTTCTGCGTGATGCCGATTCGAATTTATCCCGGAGTTGAGATCTGTCAGATTTTTTATCACAGCATCGAAGGGGATTACGAGCGCTATGTGAGTAAAAAATATCAGAACAACAAGGGCGCGCAGCCCAGTTTGTTGTACATGGATTTTGAAGAAGAGGCGGTCGCGAATATCTCAAAGATCGAGAAGGAATCCTTAAAATAATCAGTTTCAGTTTTAGGAGATATCAACGATGAGTTATCAAGAAATTTTTGCCCAAAGGAAAAGTATTGAGCAGGTCGAAGAGGGAAAAGAATTGGCGCCCAAATTCGATAAAGACGGGTTCATTCCGGTTGTCACAACGGATTATCAGACCGGTGAGCTTTTGATGCATGCTTATATGAATGCCGAGGCCTTGGCCAAGACCATTGATTTGGGAGAGGCGGTTTATTACAGCCGCAGCCGAAAATGCCTTTGGCATAAAGGGGCGACCAGTGGGCTGGTGCAAAAGGTCAAAGAAATTCGCATCGATGATGATCAGGACTCAGTTTGGCTGCGTGTTGACGTGCAGGGCGGGGCGAGTTGTCACGTTGGGTATCGTTCTTGCTTTTACCGCAGTGTTCCTTTTTCAAGTGCCGCCAAGGGACAACAGCCGGTCAAATTAAAATTTGAGGAAATTCAAAAAGTGTTTGATCCGAAAAAGGTTTACGGGGATGCCCCTAATCCAACCAAGTTATAAGTCCCAGGCTGCAAGTTTCAAGTCGCAAATAATTTTTGTTTGAACTTGGAACTTGAGGAAGTGAAAAGTTCAACATGATGACGTTGGAACGTTTATATAAAAATTTTGAAGTGCTGGAGAATTGGCAGGACAGGTATCGTTTCATTATTGAGTTGGGGGGCAAGATCCCGCCTTTACCAGAGAGTTCCAAAGTTGAAGAAAATCGTGTCTATGGCTGCACCAGTACGGTTTATATGACGGTTCAGAAAATTGACAGCGCGCCACCGCGATTTGATTTTATCGCGAACAGCGACGCCTCGATTGTCAACGGGCTCATCGCGATTTTGCAGATTGTTTACGCGAAGAAAACGGTCGAAGAGATGAAAGCGGTTGATATCAAAAGTGTTTTTCACAAGCTCGGCTTAGACAATCATTTGAGCCCAAATCGGCGCAATGGCTTTTTTTCGATGGTTGAGCGGCTGCAAACCTTATCACATTCGGCGCACAACTAAAAATATTTTAACCCCGCCATAAAATTCAATGACTCATTTTTTTTATTGGTGGCATCAAATCCCGCAGCATATTTATCCGGTTTTTTTAGCCATCGGGCCTTTGCAGATCCGTTATTATGGTCTCATGTATCTTACAGCACTGCTGGTCGGGTATTTCAATGTTCGAAATAGGATCCGAAAAGGCAAGACCCAACTCTGCCCGATCAACTTGCTCCAATGGGAAGATTATTTTCTGGTTGCTGTCTTAAGCATCATTGTCGGCGCTCGTCTGGGTTATGTCTTATTTTATGATTTTGATTATTTCGTGAAGCGGCCGGCCGAAATTTTTTGGCCGTTCCAGCCAGGATTTCGTTTTGTTGGTATCAGTGGTTTATCGTATCATGGCGGGTTGAT
Organism: Candidatus Omnitrophota bacterium; assembly: GCA_023247795.1. Lineage (GTDB taxonomy): Bacteria > Omnitrophota > Gorgyraeia > Zapsychrales > JANLHA01 > JAHFFS01. The sequence goes on along the minus strand of JAHFFT010000031.1, from coordinate 6,166 downwards.
TGGCATCATCGGTGCCAGTGTCATTTTTTGCCGGATCAAAAAAATTCATTTATGGAAGTTGGCTGATTTCGTGATTCCAGCGGTCCCCTTGGGGTATACCTTTGGTCGGATCGGAAATTTTTTGAATGGCGAACTTTATGGGCGAGTCACCAACGTCCCTTGGGGGATGGTTTTCCCGCAGGCCCCAGACGGTCAGTTGCGGCATCCGTCCCAATTGTATGAAGCCCTTTTTGAAGGGATTTTTTTATTTTGTCTGCTGCGCTTTTTTCAAAACAAAAAGTCGTTTGACGGTTTTTTGTTTTTTTTATATCTTATGGGATATGGTGCTGTCCGGTTTGGTATTGAATTTTTCCGTGAGCCAGACGCCCAGTTAGGGTTTGTGTTTGGATCGTTCAGTATGGGCCAGCTTTTATGTCTTTTTATGATGCTGACCGGAGGGGTGTTCATGCTCTGGCGCGGGAATGTTAAAGAACAGGGAACATAAATGCAAAAGAAAATCAAAATCTTGCAAAGACCGCGACGGAATCGGAAAAATGCCGCGGTTCGCAGTCTGGTGCGTGAGACTCGCTTGGTACCAGCTGATTTTGTGATGCCGCTTTTTGTCATTGAAGGGGATCGCAAACGCCAACCTGTGCTTTCGATGCCTGGGATCGAAAAATTGAGCATTGATCTTTTGGTGAAAGAAGCGAAAGAGATTTATCAATTGGGGATCCCGGCGGTGGCCCTTTTTCCGAATTTGGAGAACGCGTTAAAAGATAAGACAGCGAGTGAAAGTACCAATTCCAAAGGTCTTATGCAACGCTGCATTCAGGCGCTGAAACAGACGGTACCGGAACTTTTGGTGATTGCGGATGTGGCGATGGACCCTTATTCAAGTGACGGACATGATGGTGTTGTTAAAAATGGGAAGATTCATAATGATGAGACTTTGCCCATTTTGGCTGCCATGGCGGTTTCGCAGGCCAAGGCCGGGGCTGATATCGTTGCCCCGTCGGACATGATGGATGGACGAGTGGGTTATATTCGAGAGGCCTTGGACAATGAAGGGTTCTTAGATGTGGGCATCTTAGCTTATACAGCGAAATACTGTTCTGCGTTCTACGGACCTTTCCGTGACGCGTTGGGATCGGCCCCACGATCTGGCGATAAGAAATCGTATCAAATGGATCCGGCCAATGTCAGGGAAGCGATCAGAGAAGCCCGGTTGGATGTTGAGGAAGGGGCAGATATGATCATGGTCAAACCAGCGCACACCTATTTGGATGTGATAAAAGTTTTAAAAGCGGTTGTTGATGTTCCGGTTGCGGCTTATCATGTCAGTGGAGAGTACGCGATGATTAAAGCTGCCGCTGAAAAGGGTTGGTTGGATGAGGAAAGATCGGTTGAAGAAGTTTTGACCGCGATTAAGCGAGCAGGAGCAGACATCATTTTTAGTTATTTCGCTAAAGACTTTGCGCGGAGAACCCATGCACGAAGATGCTAAGGTCTATTGTGAGGGATGTAAGAAGAAACCAACGGTTCATTTGACCGAGATCATCGACGGTAAAATAACCGAAATGCATCTTTGCGAGGACTGCCCTTTGTTGCAGGAGATGCAGATGGAGAAGCAGTTTGGGTTATCTGATCTTTTAGCCGGGCTTGCCAATTTTGGCAAACAAGTCCAGGTCAAAGGAGAGCCTGATATTGCCTGCGAAAACTGTGGGCTTAAATATGAACAGTTTCAGAAATACGGACGTTTGGGGTGCAGTGATTGTTATCAAACTTTTCGTGCTCCTTTGGCCGATTTGTTGAAAAAAATTCATGGGACCAACCAGCATTTAGGAAAAAGTCCTTTAACCGTCAAGTCCATAAAGGGCAAGGCGGATGATGTTTTATCAGAATTGAAACGAAAGTTGGGCGAAGCTATTCGGGGCGAGAATTTTGAAGAAGCGGGCAGATTGCGCGATCAAATCAGGGCGTTAGAGACAAAACAAAAACCGGGTTGAAAAAAATATTTTAGCTCACCGTTTGTCAAACCAATGGGTTTGACACATTTCCTTGTCTTCCATACATAAATAAAATTTAACCGTTTGACTTCGCTTTCGGATCCATTGGGTCATATTTTGATAGATCTGATTGCGGGCCTCGTTAGAATACCGCAGTTTGCCGTCATGTCCCGGCAGCATTTCTTCATCTAGAATTGATGTTTCTGGAAAACGGTTTTCAATGATTTTTTTTAAGCGGGGAGTCAGGCGCAGCGTTCCAATGCTCATCCAGGCAATCTGTTCCTCGGGGACAAGATCAAAGGTGAGGTTAACGAGTTCTTCATAATCGTTTTTCCAGCCTTGGTAATGGATGATTGGATCAAAGTGAAAGGCGACCCGGTAGCCGTGTTCGGCACAGCGTTGCGCGGCTATGAGACGTTGGTGAGTGCTCGCGGTAAAATGTTCAATGGTTTCTGTGACTTTGGAGGGATTCATGCTCCAGGAAATGACAACGTTATCCGCCCCAGCCACCGTCAGTAAAAGGTCAATATTGGCGCTTTTGGTTTTGAATTCAAATTGGCTCTTTGGATGCTTTCGAAAAAATTCAACGATGCGCGGTGAGTAACCTGTCACATGGTCAAAGAGCAGTGAGTCGGTCCATTCCCCAGAACCCACTCGGATGTTTTGTTGATAGTTTTGAAAAGCGTTGAAAAAATCTTCTAGGTTGGCTGGGAGGACAATACCGGGGGAATTGATATAATCCTGCAAGACGCAATAAGCGCATTCATAAGCGCAGCCGCTTCCTAAATTCACGATATGATAGCCGCAGAAAATGGAATTGTTGGAACACGGACAGCGTTTGTAAAAATCATATTTTTCCTGGATCAGATAATAGGCATTGAGCCGCTGGTTGTAATCTTTGATTCCAAACGATTGGGCCTTGGTATGATTGCGGTAGGCCGTGATGGTTTCCATAGGAACACGGGGATAAAGGTCGCGCACTCTTTCAACCAACTCGCTGGATAAAACGTTTTCCTCAACATAGAATTTTTGTGGGTGACGTGACGGCGGCCGCGAGGTGTTGACTTTCAATTGAGGATCAATGGTTAGCGACGGTAAAAGAGGGCTGACCTGTTTCTGATTTTTTGTCGCATTGGGGAAGCGACGTTTGACCAGGTAATCTTTGATGTCAATAAAACGGGGTGTCGGCTTCGTGAATTCGTTTAAGATTTCGGTATAGTGCAAATGTTCCCGTTTGGCGATTTCATACAAGAGGCGGGTGATTTCTTGGTGTTTGTTTTTGCTAAGTCTAGGATACTTAACACTGAGATAAGTTTGAATCTGATCGGGAGGAGCGATCATGGTTTGATCTGTTTTTGAACAAAATCCAACTCATAAGCTGATAATGTCCAGCTCAAGGCCCGAAAGTTGGATTTGACCTGCTGGCTGTTGCGGGCCCCTACCAGGACGCTGGTCACCCCCGGTTGTTGTCGGACCCAGTTGATGGCGATCTCGTGGGGTGATTTCTTAAGTTGTTTGAGGTTTTCTAATCCGGCGAGGATTTCTTTGCATTTGTCGCCTTGATAAAAATGATAGAAGAAACTCCGGGCATCGCTGGCCGGAAAGTTTTTTGCCTCTTTGTATTTGCCACTCAGGATACCGCCACCTAGCGGTCCGTAAGCGAGGATCCCAACATTGTGCTGCAGGCCGTGGGGCAAAATATTTTTTTCTATTTCGCGGTGCAAAAGAGAGTATTGAACTTGGTTGCTGACAATGGGAGTGATTTTCATGGCGGCATCGAGCAGGTCAGTTTCAAAGTTGGAGACGCCGATATAACGGATTTTTCCAGCTTCCTTAATTTTTAACAGAGTTTCCATCGTGTTCTCGATGGGCGTATTGGGATCAGGCCAATGGCATTGGTAAAGGTCGATATAGTTGGTTTTTAATCGTTGCAGCGAGGCATCGATTTCTTTGAGGATGGTCAGCGGTTTCAAGTCACAGATGACTTTTTTCCCTTGCGGAGTTAATCCGCATTTCGTGGCGAGGATAATCTGATCACGTCTTGTTTTAATGGCTTCCCCAATGAGCTGTTCGGCAAGCCCGTTGCCATAGATCGGGGCGGTATCGATAAAGTTGATCCCCAGACTCAAAGCGGTTTGGGTGGCTTGGATACAATCATCCCGTTTGGCACCGCTCCAATGATCGGAACCGAAGACCCAGGTGCCGAGGCAGATCGGAGAAACTTTCAGATCGGTATTTGGAATTGTGTTATACTGCATATTATTTTTTCCAAGAAAACAATATTATAGCATAACAGGCGAAAGCAAGAAGTTTTTATGAGTGAGTTCAAGAAAATTGTGGGAGTTGAAGAGTCGCAAGTCCAAGGGACTTGTCTTGTCATTCCTTATCTGATGCCGGAATTCCTGAAGGGATTCGGTCTCAAAGAACTTAAGAGAGGGAAGTTTTTTTCTGCCGCGAATGTGGGAAGCTTGACGGTGATTAAGGCTGGCATAGGAGCGCCACTGGTGGGAGATGCGGTCTTGTATTTGCGAGAGACACAGGTCAAACGGATCATATTCTTTGGTTCCTGTGGTTTGCTGCCGGGTGTTCCCAATATCGGAATCGGCAGTCTGGTTTGTCCAGCAGAATGTTTGGCATATGAAAGTTTTAGCGAGGTCTTACACGAAAGGACCGATCGGATATCATCTTCGCGGCCTGATCCGATTTTTTTACAAAAATGTTTTGATGAGTTTTCCGCTCAAGTGCATTCGGTCAAAGGAATGACATTTGGATCGCTGGTTTTGGAGAAACATTTTGTTGATTTTTTCAAAGTGCAGAAGGTGCAAGTGGTTGATATGGAGGCATCGGCTTTTTTTGCCGCGGCGAAAAAAGTTCAAAGACCAGCTATAGCATTGATGGTGGTGACGGACATTGTTGGGCAAGGAACGCCTTTTTCAGACACGACGCCATCAGAAAAGAGCGCTATTGCCGAAGCGATTATTTCGGCTTCTGAAATGATCAAATCCTTGTCGTAAGATCGAAGATTGGTAGCGCAAGTGCGGTGATTTAAGGTTGGTTTTGCAATTGCCGTGCTTTTTGGATGAGAATCAGCAGTTCTGGATCTTGCGGAGCAAGGCGCAATCCTTTTTCCCAGATTTGAATGGCCGCGGCAAATTGATTTGAATTCCCCAACAGTTTTCCAGACTCGACGTAAACCATTTTTTCTTCAGGATACCATTCTAAGGCCTTTTGATAAAAGTCAATGGCGGGCTCTTGAAGTTGATGTGTTGCGAAAAACCCTGCCAAACCGAGAAGGTTTTCCAACGGGATTTTTTTGTTCAGCAATTTGCGGCCGATAGCAATGGCCTGCTCTTTATCATTATTTTCTAAAAGCAGTTCCGTCAGCAAGAGCCTGCTTTCAATAACGTGTGGATACTGAGTCGTTACGTCCTCACAAATTTTTATCGCTTGAGGGAGAAGCCCGCGTTTTTGATAGATGGTGCTTAAACTCAATAACGGCTGCCAAAAATTGGGATCCTCCAGACTAGCGGAAAGAAAAAGTTTTTCCGACTGGATCAAGTCACCCTGAACCAGATAGGCTTGTCCCAGGTTATTTGTGATCATGGCATTGTTGGGGCGAAGGGCCAAGGCTTTTTGAAAGGCCTGCATGGCTTTATCCCCTTGGTTGAGTTTTAAATAAAGCAGACCAAAGTTGTTATGTGTCCAGGCATTGTTGGGATCCATTTGATTGGCTTTGATGAGATTTTCTTGGGCTTCTTGCAAACGGTTTTCCTCAAGGTAAGCCTCGGCCAGATTATGATATGGGCGCGATTTGTTCGGAGAGGTTTTGACCGCGTGATTCCAAAAGGTGATTTTGTCTTTCCAAATCAAATTTTGCTGAAACGTCATGACGGCAAGGAACATGATGAATGAGCCGAGGAGCAGGTAAAGGATTTTTGGTGATTTGATTGTTTGGTAAAGCAGGCCAACGAAAATAATCGACAGCCCAACCAGAGGGACGTACATTCGATAAAGGGCGATGACATAAGAGATGGGGAAAATGCTTGAGTCAATGAGCTGTGCTGCAAAAAACCAGAAGATACCAAAGGCCAGCAATTTGTTTTTGGACGACAGACGGAAACCTAAAAATAAAAGTAAAAGTAAAAAACAAAGGCCTGACAAGGTTGGCAGCTCAAATAAAC
>JAHFFT010000030.1 GCA_023247795.1 Candidatus Omnitrophota bacterium | reverse complement strand
TCCGCGAGGGCAAAGAGAAAGATGGGTTTGCTTTTCTTTGGGTTGTTGATTTCCCATTATTCAAATATAATGCTGAGGAGAAACGTTGGGAAAGCGAACATCATCCCTTTACCTCGGTCAAACAGGATGACCTTGCATATTTGGATAAGGGCGAATATGATAAGGTGCGAGCGCGGTCCTATGATTTGGTCCTCAACGGTAATGAGATCGGAAGCGGGTCGATCCGTATTCATGAACGATCTTTGCAACAGCAGATATTTGATATCATTGGATTGGATCGAGAAGAATCACAGCGACGGTTTGGTTTCTTATTGAAGGCCTTTGAGTATGGGGCCCCACCGCACGCCGGTGTCGCCTACGGAATCGACAGGGTTGTGAGTATCCTTTCTGGGTTGGATTCCATCCGTGACACGATTGCTTTTCCAAAGACGCAGAAGGGCAGTTGTCTTATGACGGAAGCTCCGTCGCTGGTTGATGAAAAACAATTGAAGGAATTGGGAATCAAAGTTGTTAAAAAATGAAATACGATAGATTGGATGGATCGTTGACAAACAGAGGAGAAAAGAAAATGATGAGAAGGATAATTCAAAGTTTCGTGTTTGTTTCAATGGCCTTGATTTTTGTGGGTTGCAGTTCACACAGTCATACGACCGCTCAAAAGAGTCTGGAGGTGCAGACTTATGTGGTTGACAAGGAACGCGTTGATCAAGACTTGCAGGCGGGGAACAGCGGATATTTGCAAGGGACTCCGAAACCGACTGACCGCGGCGCTCTTAAGACGACGCGTAAGGTCTACGTTTTAGAAGTCACCAAAAATCCTCGTGATGTTCAGGAAGCAGAGGTTGCCGCTGCCGCACCATCTTCGCAAGGGGCTTTTGATTCTTGGCGAACACAGAATCGTCAAACGCAGGATTCCCCAAACCGTGCCCAACCAATCCCCATTCCTACCGTCAATGAAGAGGCTAAAAGCACAATTCCTAAGCAGACAACAATTGTGGAATATACGGTCAAAGACAACGATACGCTGCAGAAGATTTCTAAAGAATTCTATGGCAGTAATAAAAAGTGGTCGCGGATTTATGACGACAATAAAGATGCCATCAAGAATCCCGATCGGATCAAGCCAGGAACGGTCCTTAAAATTTCGGTAGAGAAGTAGCTGCCCTCACAAAAGTAAAAAGCTTTTGAGACAATCGGCTAACATCCTTTTTTTAACTTTCCATGGAACAGATCATCCCCCTTCATAACAATCGAAATCTGCAGGCGCTTTTTGGGCCGTACGACCAGAACATCAAGCTGATCGAAAAGGAACTCAACGTCACGATTTTGCATACCGACGGCGGGCTCAAGGTCAATGGTAAGAAGGAAGATATTCGCAAGGTGAGCGAATTGTTGGACTATCTGCTGAATATCACGCAGAACCAGCCGTCGATCAAGATGCGCGACGTGCAATATGCCATTAAGTTGTTGGAGCCGGATAAGGGATTTGATTTCAAACGTTTGATCAAAGAAAAGATTGAAGTTTCGACCAAGGAAGGACTGGTCACGCCAAAGACCAAAGGGCAGATTGAATACGTCGAGGCGATCAAGAAATACGATATTGTTTTTGGGCTTGGCCCGGCTGGTACGGGCAAGACCTATCTGGCCATGGCCATGGCCGTCAACGCTTTGAAAAAGGGGATTGTCCGTCGGATTGTCTTGACCCGCCCGGCGATTGAAGCCGGAGAAAGCCTCGGTTTCCTTCCCGGTGACATGATTGAAAAAGTATCTCCGTATTTGCGCCCACTTTATGACGCGCTTTACGACATGATGGAGCCGGTAAAAGTTGAGCAGTATTCCGAGCAGGGGATCATTGAAGTTGCCCCTTTGGCCTTCATGCGCGGACGGACTTTGAACGATGCCTTTGTGATTTTGGATGAGGCGCAGAATTGTACGACGTTCCAAATGAAAATGTTTTTGACGCGCTTGGGATTTGATTCTAAAGTGGTCATCACCGGCGATATGACGCAAAGTGATTTACCGAAGGGTAAGACCATGGGGCTGCAGCAAGCACAGCAGATTTTAAGAGGCATTGAAGGGATTCATTTTGTGAATCTGACGGGTCAGGATGTGGTGCGTCATGAACTGGTTCAGCAAATCATCGCTGCCTACGATCAATACGAGAAAATAGAAAAAGGATAGTTGGGGATGAAAGTCTCATGTTGCAAGTCACAAGTGACAAGGACTTTATCGCAAAATTTTTCTACTTGAAACCTGCGACCGGTAACTTGAGACTTTATTTACACAGTACGGTTCCATTAAATCAATGAACGGTTTTCCAATAAGGATGGATATCAAGTTTTGGGAGGCGATCACCACGATTTTCGTGGTTTTGCTTCTGACGGCTTTTTGTCAGGTGATGCAGCTTTCGCTGATGATCCCTATCCTTCTTTTGTTCGGCGGTATTCAACTGTTTTTTCTTAAGAAGGCGAATTTTCGACGATTTTTGCATTTGGGATTGCTGCTGACCCTGCTCAGTTTCGCCGCCATCTACATGGGGCAGGATCAATCCAATCTTTTCTTCTTGTATCTTCCCGTCGCCAGCGTCGCGATGTTAACCATCTTATTGTTCAATGACATTGAATTGGCATTCATCATGGCGTTGGTCAGCAGTGTTTTGGTGAGTTTGATATTAAAGGCCGACCTCACGATTTTGTTGGTTTTTCTGACTGGTTCCTTGACGGGAATCTACACGGTCAGAGACGCGCGGAATCGGGGAACGTTACTGCGGGCAGGCGTCTTCATTGGTTTTATGAACGCGGTTTGTCTGGTCCTCATTCATCCAGAATGGAATTTTGTATTCACCCAGGCCTTCATGAAAAATTATTTGCAGCCGGTCTTTTTAAACGGGCTCATCTCAGCGTTCATCGTCGCGGCCACTTTAAAAATTTTTGAGTCGTGGTTTGGGGCGATGACCAATTTCAGTCTTTTGGAATTGTCCGATTTTAATCATCCACTCCTCAAACGAATGATCTTAGAAGCGCCCGGGACCTATCATCATAGTTTGGTGGTCAGCAACCTTTCCGAGGCCGCGGCCGACACCATTGGCGCTAACTCACTCTTAACCCGTGTCGGTTCGTATTATCACGATATTGGAAAAATGGTTAAGCCGGAATATTTCACTGAAAACCAAATGGTCGGTGGCAACAAGCATGACAAGATCGAGCCGTCGATCAGCCGCTTGGTCATTGTCAATCATGTTAAGGAAGGGATTGAGTTGGCCAAGAAATATAAACTCAATCCAGCGATCATTGATTTCATCCCTCAGCACCACGGGACGGGGCTCATGTATTATTTTTATCAAAAGGCCTTGGAAGAGGCCCAGGAAGAATCAAACGTTAAAGAAGAAAATTACCGTTATCCCGGCCCCAAACCGCAGAGCCGGGAGACCGCCATTGTCCTTTTGGCGGATTCCGTCGAGGGGGCCACACGTTCACTCGATGAACCGAACCCGCAGCGTATTGAAGAGGTGGTCCGTCGGATCATCAATAATAAATTCATCGATGGACAGTTGGACGAATGCAATCTGACGTTAAAAGAGATTGAACTGATCGCGGTCACGTTTACCCGCGCCTTAAGTGCTATGTATCACGGTCGTATCAAGTACCCGGAAAAGAAAAATGGCAGTGAACTTAGAAATCGTAAATCTGCAGAAGAAAATTCCCATTCATCCGCCCAAGATCAAGAAGGTCCTCAAGTCGATTCTTGAGCACGAAAAGGTCTTCACGGGCAGTCTTTCGGTTGTTTTTGTCGTTGATCGAAAAATTCGAGAGATCAATCAGCATTTTTTAAACCACGCGTATGCCACTGACGTGATTACTTTTGATTTGAACGATCGTGGTTCTTGCAAAGAAGGCAAGGGAGGCGTTGAGCCATTGGCCGGGGAGATCATCATTTCCACGACGACCGCGGTCCGTCAAGCCAAGGAGTTTGCCACTACCACATTTCAGGAGATTGTTTTATACATGATTCACGGGATTCTGCATCTTTTGGGCTACGATGATCATCGTCCCCAAGATCGCTTGGCCATGCGTCGTAAAGAAGCGGAACTTTTACAAGTCGTCGGTCGCAAGTTTCAAGTCTCAAGTAAAACCTGAGACCTGTGACTTGCAACTTGTCACCCGAAAATGATTCTCAAAACCGAAGCCATTGTTTTAAAAACTTACGATTACCGAGAGACCAGCCGGATCGCGGTCTTTTTTACCAAGGATTTCGGCAAGGTCAGCGGGGTGATGAAAGGGATCCGAAAGGACCCCCGCAAATTTGCCAGTAGCGTCGATCAATGCTCGGTAAACACCATTGTCTATTATCAGTACCGCAATTCGGATTTGCATCTGATCAGTCAGTGCGACATGCATCAGTTTTTTCAAGTGATCAGGGCGGATTTGCGGCGCTCGATGGCCGCGAGTTACATCTTGGAATTGGTGCATAAAATCATGCCGGCCGAACAGCGCAACCAGAAGATTTATCAGTTGATGATCAGCTTTTTAAAAAGTCTGGAGACGGCCGCTGACGTGACCCAGCTCGTGCACATGTTTCAAATCAAGCTGCTGCTCTTTTCGGGATTTCGTCCGCATCTGGACTCTTGTGTCAAATGCAAAAAGAAAATGACGTCGGACGCGCTTTTCAGTTCGCGAGAAGGAGGGCTGCTTTGCCCGGATCATCATGGAGCAAGAACCTTGCCGCGAATTTCTAAGGGCACGGTCGCGACCATTCTTCATGTGGAACAAAATTTATGGCAAAATTGTTTGAAGTTGCGATTTACCGATAGTGTTAGGAAAGAATTGAAATATCTGCTCAATCATTTTTTGATTTTTCATTTGGGAAGAAATGTCCGCTCCGCGGCCTATGTTCATCAATAATCATGGGAGAAAATTTATGAAGAGGATCCTGTTTTTATTTTTGTTTGGGGTTTGTTGTTCGAACGTTCATGCCGCGATTCAAGAAGAGTTCATCACCTATCAGCAAAAAGATCAAGCCTTGGAAGGGTATGTTGTGTATGACGATGCGATCAAAGGGCCTCGGCCTGGAATTCTGGTTGTCCATGATTGGAAGGGGTTTGGTGAATATTCTCGTCGACGGGCACGGATGTTGGCTGAGCTGGGGTACACAGCAATGGCGGTGGACATTTATGGGAAAGGCATTCGTCCCAAAGACAATCGAGAGGCTGCTGTCCAGGCGGGCATTTATAAAAATGACCGTGGGTTGATGCGGGCCCGTATCCAATCCGCTTATGATGTTTTGATCCGCCACCCGCAGGTGGATGCTCAAAATATGGGGGCCATTGGCTATTGTTTTGGCGGCACGGTTGTATTAGAATTGGCGAGAAGTGGGACCAAGCTGGCAGGGGTCGTGAGTTTTCATGGTGGATTGGCAACTCCTACACCAGAAGACGCTAAAAATATTAAGGGAAAAATTTTGGTCCTGCATGGCGGCGACGATCCATTTGTCCCTGCGGATGAAGTAGTGGCATTTAAAAAGGAAATGCAGGCGGCCCACGTCGACTGGCAGTTGACCGCCTACCCAGGCGCGGTCCATGGTTTTACCAATCCTGAAGCAGGAGATGATAAGTCCAAAGGAGCTGCCTACAATCCAGAAGCTGATCGACTGTCTTGGGAAAAGATGAAGGGTTTTTTTGCAGAGGTTTTTAAATAAGCAATTTTGTGACGGAGAGCCGGGGACTGTCCCCGTCGGAAAGCCCCCGTTGGAATCGCAAGCAAGGAGGCAGCAGTGAAGACGGTTAAAAATTTCGGAATATTTTTGTTTTTGGGAAGCAGTCTTTTATTTTTCGGCTGTGCCGCGCATTATTCGAAACCATCAGGTTTTTTAAAGAATTACGGACGGATCAGGCCTGATAAACGTTTTCAAGGTGTTTATCTTGAAAAGAACCCGCGGTATAACATCAGACAATTCAATGCCTATCAAATCCTTCCCGTTCAGGTCTATTTTCATTCTGGTCTAGCCGGGCGGCCGGTTGATTCTAGCGAACTGCAGGTTTTAACCGATTATTTTTTCAAAGAGTTGCAGTCTGATTTGCTGGCCAACTATAAAATCGTGGATGGGCCAGCGGAAGGTGTTTTGCTGATTCGGGCCGCGCTCACCGATGTGATTCCTGGGAAGGCCGCTTTAAATACCAAGGCCAGCGTTTCCGCGCCAGACTTTAATTTGAAAGGTGGTGCTTTAGAAGTAGAATTTTTGGATAGCCGCACAAATGATCGTGTTTTTGCCATGATTTTTACTTATAAAGGTATTCAGCTGAAGCAGTCTCCGGGATTAACGACTTGGGGGCACAGCAAAGATATCATGCGAATTTGGGCGCAGCAAATCAAGGAAAGATTGGATGAAATTAATGGAATTTCATAAGTTGTTTTTCTACAATAGTTTACAAGTTTAAAGAAATTTGCATTTTCTGGAAATATGTTTTATACTTAAAACGTAATATGCCATGCTTGTTCGATCGAAATGGCATACCCATCGTAAGATGGGGACGCAAAGCCATAGGATCCTTTAACGAGGATAGCCGAGCTACCGAACGAAGCCTTAAAACCCTACTCCGCAACGGAGTAGGGTTTTTTATTAGCTGCTGCATTTTTTATCAAAAAAATTTACTACTTCATTTGCCCTTAACCTTGTTTATGCATATAATACTAAAAAAGTTTGTTTGTGATGGGTTGGAAAGTCTCATGCAACTTGCACGAATTTAAGACATCCATATGCCCAGTTTATTCACCAAAATTGTTAAGGGTGAAATCCCTTGTTATAAAATCATGGAAGATGACCGTTATTTGGCGTTTCTCGACCTGCGGCCGATCAATCCAGGGCATACGCTTGTCATCACCAAGCAGGAAATCAGCTATATTTTTGATGTCGATGACGATTTGCTCGCCGGGCTCATGGTCTTTGCTAAAAAAGTGGCTAAGAAAATCGCGGCAAAAGTTCCTTGCAAACGGATTGGGGTCATGGTCGCGGGTTTAGAAGTTCCGCACTGCCATATCCATTTGATTCCAATGAACGCGATTAAGGATTTGAATTTTGCCAACGCGAAACCAGCCACACCAGAAGAGTTGCAGGCCATGGTGGAGAGGATTAATGATTGATGGGGGACAGTCCCTCAAGGGACAGCCCCCTATGCGAACTTTTGTTTTAGGCGATATCCACGGCGCCTATCGTGGTCTTCGACAATGCTTTGAGCGTTGCGGTTTTGACAGCCAAAAAGATCGGTTGATTGTTCTCGGGGACGTTTGCGATGGCTGGTCGGAAGTAAAGGAATGCATTGATCTTTTATTGACGATCCGGTATCTTGATTGTATCTTAGGTAACCATGACGAATGGGCCTTACGCTGGGCCGAAGAAGGATTTCAAGATCGAGATTGGCTGTCCCAGGGAGGCAGTGGTACTTTGCGGTCTTACGATCATAAGCCGATGCCGAGTTCTCACGCGCAATTTTTAAAAAAGGCTCAGCGGTTTCTGGTTTTGGAAAGACGGCTTTTTGTGCATGCTGGGTATGATCCACGAAAAACGATGGTGGAGCAAACAGCAGAGGATTTGTTGTGGGATCGCCGTTTCCTTGCTAGGGCCATTGAACAACATACTGTGAATCCAAAATTTCGGTTTGGGGATTACGACGAAATTTATGTCGGACATACACCAACAACCCTTTTGCAAAACACCATTCCTCAACAATTTTGCAACGTCTGGATGCTCGATACTGGTGCCGGCTGGCATGGGAAATTGACGATCATGGATATTCAATCCAAAGAATACTGGCAGTCGGATTTGATTCCCCCATTGTATCCTTTTGAACAGGGCCGAGGCGTTCCTAGCCAACGCCGTCCATTCCCACCTGAACAAGAATCTCCTAGCAGTGAAAGGAAATCGCAGTGAGCCCTTTTTTTAGAAAAGAACGACGTCGATATGGGCGTTATAAAGTTCAGTTTGCCGTTCGTTTTCAGTTGATGCAGTCTGTCCAAGAACGCGCGTCCATAACCAAGATCGAACAAAAGGAATTTTTAGACAATCGCGTGGTTTATCTTGGCACAACCAAGGATGTCAGCGTCGATGGATTGGGTTTTTCTTCAGGACACGAATTTCAGAAGGGAGACCTGCTTTATATCGAAATGAACGACTCCCAAAAGAATGAAACGACACGTATGGAGGCGGAAGTGCGTTGGTGCCGTCAAGCGCCGTTACCGCAACCGCAAGGCCCGCAATATTTTACCGGAGTGCAGTTGATGACGGTCAATGATGAACCGGTTATGCGCACGATTTATTTTGACAAGCATCAGCAGATTTCTTGGAATGTCTTTCTTGATAAGATGCTGGGCGGAATCAAACGGTTTTTGAGTAAAAACCGGCCGGCATAATCAATCCATTTGGATTTTTTCCGCAAGTGCAAGCCCTTTTGAACCTTGGCCAGCCTCAAAATTCAATGGCATTCCCGGGTCATTTGTGACAAAATAAAACCCTTTGAAAGGTTAAAATTATGAGAGCAGCGGTTATTGATATTGGGTCCAATTCGACCAAGCTCGTGATCGGCGAGAACGTGGGGGAAGAGATCAAGATCATCGAATCCCTCAAGAACGTCATTGGTATCGGGCAAAATACCTTTTATCGCGGACGGATTTCGCAAGAGATTTTCAATCAACTGATCGGCGTTCTTGAGAAATATAAAAAGTTGATCAATGAATACGAAGTTCAAGAGCTGAAAGTCATTGCCACAACCGCGGTCCGTGAGGCCGAAAACCAAAGCATCCTCCTCGATACGATCCGTCGCAAAACCGGTTTTGAGGTTGAGGTCTTGAACGTCGGTGATGTTGTTTACTACATCGACGCGTATTTGTCATACAAGCTGAAGAAAGCGTATCCGATCAATGAAAAAAACCTGCTTATCATCGAACTCGGCGCCGGCAGTCTAGACATCTCGCTCTTAGAAAAAGGTTTTACCTTGATGAGTTTTGGAATTCCCATCGGGACCTTGCGGTTGAAACAGTTCAAAAGTCTCGTCGATGGTAGTCAGCGGGAGACCTATGAGGCGTTGGAAGATTTGGTGGAGAAGGAGATCTTGACGGTGAAGCGGACACTGCATCCCATTAAGGTCGATGACATCATTTTGATCGACGAGAGTTATTCGCAGGCCTTGGACCGGGTCCTGCCCAACAAGAAAAAAGATTCGAGTTTTTTTATTTTTACGTCAAGGGAGGCCAAACAATTCCTTTCCCGCGTGACCTCCGGCAATCTGGACGACCTGGCACAAAAGTACCATTTATCGCCGGACATCACCGATTCGATCGATTGCTACGGGATCATCGTCAATAAAATTTTTAAGTTGATTCAGCGTAAGGCGTATTACATTTTGCAGACCTCACTTTCACAAGCCATCCTCGCCAATATCCTTTTTGGGGTTGAGCTGTCTAAGAAATATAACAAAGTCAATCAGCTGGTTTCCGTGGCCCGTTTTCTCAATCGAAAATTCGATACCGATAACAAGCATACCCGTCAGGTGGCCAATTTGTCTGAAGAATTGTTCCATCATTTCAAAGGGATCCTCGGGTTAAAGGATGAGACGCTTTTGTATCTGGTGTTGGCCGCGTATCTGCACAATATCGGACTTTTTCTCAACAATCGGGCGCATCACAAGCACACCGAATACATGGTCAATGCCTTGAGTCTTTTTCGTTTGACCGAGCAGGAGAGCCGAATCATTGCCTGCGTTGCCAGGTATCATCGCAAGGCCATGCCGCAGCGGTCGCATTATTTGTACAATACCTTGTCGACGCCGGAACAGATCCTGATTCAGAAGTTGGCCTCGATTCTGCGGGTGGCGAACGCCTTAGACCATTCGCACCGGCAAAAGGTAAAGAAAATGGAAGTCAAAATGGACCAATCAACCGCCGTGGTCCTGAATGTCGAGAGCGTTGAGAGTTTTGCTTTAGAGAAGGTGTGCTTCGCAGACATGAAACAACTTTTCGAGGAGATCTCCGGTCATCAATTGAGTTTGGTGGTCAAAAAGCCGGTTTGAGGATGCTATGAAAGATTTAGAGAAAAAGGACAAATTGATCCATCGGGACTTGAGTTGGCTTTCCTTCAACGAAAGGGTTTTGGAAGAATCGACTGATCTTTCGAACCCCTTGTTGGAACGGGTGAAATTCCTGGCGATTTTTGTTAGCAACTTGGATGAATTTTTTATGGTGCGCGTCGCTGGATTGAAAGATGTGATCGGCTCCGAGATCAACAAGGTCGATCAATACGGCTATTACGCGCAGGATGTCTTGCGCGACATCAAGACCCGGACGCAGGAGCTGATCAAGCGGCTTTATCAAATTTATCAAGGCAGCATTTATCCGGAACTGGAAAAAAATGAGATCACTCTTAAAAAATATGACGCGCTGAAGAAAGAACAGAAAAAATTCGTTCAGAATTATTTTGAATCGATCCTTTATCCGATTGTGACACCGTTAGCGGTAGATCCGGGGCACCCTTTTCCAGTGCTACCTTCCAAAACGATCGCTTTTGCCGTGCATGTTTTACAGAAAAAAGAAAGCTTTTTGGCGATCATTCCTATCCCGAAAAACACCCCACGTTTGATCAAGCTTCCGTCTAGTAAGACCGAGTCCAGTTTCATCTTGGTGGATGAAGTTCTCCGGCAGCATCTTAAAAATTTTTTTAAAGGGTATCAAGTCAAAAGTGCGGCACTGTTTCGTGTCATCCGCAACAGCGAATTAACGCTCGATGAAGAAATGGCCCCGGATTTGCTTAAATCGATTGAAGACGAAATCAAGAAACGCCGGCGGGCCGAGGCGGTCTACCTCGAGATCGAAACATCGTGCGAACAGGCGCTTAAAGAAAAACTTTGTGAAGGTTTACGGTTTCCGGTCGATGATGTGATCCAGATTGAGAGCAATCTGGATTTCAATTTTTTCTTTGAAATGTTAGACAAAGTGGAACGTCCGGATTTGCGTTACCCAGGTTATCTCCCTGGGAAGATCGAGTATGAGAAAATTTTTGAACGGATCAGTGCCGGTGATTTCATTACCCACCTGCCGTACCAATCCTTTTACCCGACGGTCAATTTGATCTCGAGCGCGGCCAAGGATGAACACGTTTTGGCGATTAAGATGACGCTGTATCGGACCAGCAAAGATTCGGCAATCATTGAGGCCCTGAAGGAGGCGGCCCGCAACCGAAAACAAGTCACGGTCCTTGTTGAAATCAAGGCGCGTTTCGACGAGGAGAACAACATCCGTTGGGTGCGGGAATTGGAAGACGCCGGATGCCATGTGATTTACGGCATGCCAGGGCTGAAGGTCCATTCGAAGATGGCCCTCATTGTCAGAAAAGAAGAAGGACAGATCAAACGTTATGTGCATCTCTCAACCGGAAATTACAATGAAAAGACCGCGCGTGTCTATACCGACATCGGTTATTTTACGGCCAATGAGGATTTCGCGAAAGACATCTCCGACGTTTTCAATGTGGTCACGGGATATTCGGTGCCAGCGACTTGGAAGCGGATCATTTCAGCACCCAATGATCTGCGTGATTATTTTTTCTCGCTCGTAGACCGGGAAATCAAGTTTCATAAGAAGGGGAAGAACGGCCTGATTCAAGCGAAATTCAACTCGTTGGAAGATCCGCGGATGATCGACAAACTTTACGAGGCATCGCAGACCGGTGTTAAAATCCAATTGATCGTGAGAGGGATATGCTGCCTCATTCCCGGTGTCAAAGATTTGAGTGAAAATATTACGGTCAAAAGTTTGGTGGGCCGTTTTCTTGAGCACTCGCGAATCTACATTTTTAATAACAACAACGCTCCTCGGGTTTTCCTTTCCTCAGCCGATTGGATGACCCGTAATTTCGATCGTCGGGTTGAACTGCTCTTTGAAATCACGAAAGAAGAAATCAAGGGTCAGCTTAAGGACGTCATCGGGCTTTGCTGGAAAGATAATGTGAAATCGCGTATGCTCATGTCGGACCGGAGTTATCAGCGCTGGCCTGCCGACGGGGAAAAATTCAATTTCCAGGAACATCTCATCAGTCACAATGGAAGGTAGGCGCTTGGTGCCGGCGGTATCCTTTGCCGTAAAGAATGCCTTCACCCTTCTGCGAAGGATTGAAAAGGTTCTTAAAGGTGTTCGGGCGGGAAAAGGGAACAAGCCGGTCCATCAACTGCGCGTTAACAGCCGTCGGTTGCGCAACATCGTAAAGCTTTTTCAAGGGGTCTTTCCATCGAGGCTTTTTAAAAAAAATCTTAAGAACATCAAGCTATTAGCCAAATCCGCGTCTGCGGCCAGGGATTTGGATGTGCAGATCCAATTTTTGAAAGATTACAAAAAAAAACTTAAGACGCGCGTCGAAATTCCGGACATCAAAAATTTTATCCAAACGCTGCAGCAGGACCGTTGTCAGCTGCAACCAAGAATCGTCAGAGCCGTTGATCTTTTCAAAAAGAAAAAGGTTTTGCTCCAATTGGGGCGTTCGTTAAAGCGGATCAATGCCCAGGCCAAACGGTCAGCCTCGATAGGAATTTATGAATTGCTGAAAGCTGAGTTGTTGAAACAGGGGAATGCCCTTTTGGCCCTTGAATCGTTTGCGGCACAACCAACAAAGGTGAAGGAGCTGCACCAGATGCGGATCGCCGCGAAACATCTGCGTTACAGTTTGGAGTGCCTGCGCCCACTTTATGATCAACAGCTCCTTAGCTATTGGCAGGAAGTATTGAGATTCCATCGACAGTTGGGAGAGATTCACGATTACGATGTCTGGATGGAACGTTTGTCGACGATGACGAAGGAAACGGCAGGGAAAAGATCACAGGCGTTGGTGTCGTTTCAGGATTTCTGCAGGAAAAATCGGCAGCAAGCTTATCAGACATTTTTTCGAAATTGGCAGAGGGCTCGCGAACAGAGAATCTTCGAGGATTTATTGGGATATTTTTATGCGTATCATGGATGAAAACACGATCCGGTCTCAGGTCTTGAAATTAGCACAGGCGTGTGACTATGAAAGAGAACATTCGCATCAAGTGAGCAAACTTGCGTTAAAGATTTTTGATGGATTGCAAGGCCTGCATCAATGGACTGGCCGCGAGCGGTTTTTTTTAGAGGCCGGTTCGCTTTTGCATGATATCGGCTGGGTCAAAGGAAGAACCCGGCATCATAAAACCGGCCGGGATTTGATTTTGGAATGTTCCTATATCCCTTTGGATGAAAAAAGCAAACGGATCGTGGCTTTGATAGTCCGGTATCATCGTCGATCTTTTCCGCAGCCGCACCATAAATATTTTTCCGAATTGGGTCGAAAATCGCAGAAACAAGTTTGCGGCCTCGCGTCATTCTTACGGGTGGCGGACGCCCTGGATCTAAGGCATTGCAGTGTCGTCAAGGATGTCCGATGTGATATTCAGCGGCAGGCGGTGATTTTTGAATTAACGGCCAAAGATGTTACTGACTTAGAAAGGCAAGTAACCAAGAAAAAGGCGGATCTGTTTGAAAAGACCTTTCAGCGAAAATTGATCTTGCGATTGAAGGCGAGGAGTTTTGGAAGTCATCCAGAAATTGATAGACGGAGAATTTTGGGACAGGTATTAAGCAAAAGTCATGAAAAAAAGACTGTATCTTGGGATTGACATCGGTGGGACCAAAATTTCCGGCGCATTGATCGACGATAAAGGCCATATTTCGGCCCGCGGCAAACTCTCTACCCCTTCTCCGGCGACCCCAAAATTGATTTTGGAACGGATCAAGAAACTTGTGCGTGAATTGACGAAATCGGCAGGGTTGGAGACGGGCGCGCTTGCCGGTATCGGGGTGGGTGTGCCAGGTGTTGTCAGACCGGACCATGAAACGATTTTGATAACACCCAATATCGGGTTAAGCCATTTTCCGTTGGCGCAGCGTCTTAAAAAAATTTATAAGGCCAAAGTGGTTTTGGGCAATGATGTGAATTTGGGGGTCCTCGCTGAGAGTTGGTTGGGGGTGGGCAAAGGGATCAAGAATTTGATCGGCTTGTTTCCAGGGACTGGTGTGGGGGGAGGGATCATCATCGACGGGAAGATGTATACCGGATCACAGGGGGCGGCCGGTGAACTGGGGCATATGATCATTGATCAAGACAGCACGATCAAGAACGCCGGACTTTTTGGAACATTGGAAGGGCTGGCCAGCCGTCAGGCCATTGAGCGCGAGATCCGTTTAGCAGTCAAAAAAGGTGAGAAGTCGGTGGTGACCAAGTTGACCAACGGTAAATTGGACGTCATTAAAAGCCGATTTCTCCGTCAAGCTTTGGAGCAAAAGGACAAAGTCGTTAGCCGTATCATCGATCAAGTGTCAGCGACCTTAGGAAGAACCTGCATTTCGCTGCGCCACATTTTTAATCCCGATATGATTGTACTGGGCGGCGGTGTGATTGAGGCCTGCGGGGACATCATCTTGCCGAAAGTTCAGCAGATTTCCGCGGCAGACCCATTTTTTAAGGGAATTGATGACTGCGCCATCGTCCGCTCGCAGTTGGGCGACGACGCGACCATTTTAGGGGCGGTGTCCCTTTTAAGAACGGTCTTGAAAGTCGAAAATTTATCGGCAAGCAATTTCTATCCGGCGATTAAATCGCTGCGGTCCGGTGGCGTCAGCATCGATGGTAAGGTGCATAAAAAAAGTTTCACCATTCGCGGGGATGGGAAGGTTAAAAAATTGGATCAAAAACAGATTGCGGCACAGTTGGGCGGCCATAAGCGCGTTGGAACCATGATTTTGCAGAAATGTTGTAAAAGAAATCCGCGGATTTGCATTATCGGAACTCTTGATTCAAAACTTAGTCTGACCATGGACGCGAAGCGTTATTTGAAATCACAGTCCATCGAATGTCAAATCCTTCCCCGGTCAGCCGCGATAAAACATTATAACCGTTTATCTTGCCGTAAAACCATCCTTGTTCATCAGTCGTAATGCCTTCCTCGGCGTCTAAGGGGGAGATAAGTCAAGAATTGACCTTGATGAGATTGATCATATCCCTGGCCGTCGAGAGGATTTGTTCTCGGTAGGTCTTACCGGAAAGTTGACCGACGATTTCTTGGGCAAGCGTTTTATCGAATTTAGCCAATTTGGCCAGATCATCGGCGGAATGAGTTTTTAAATCCGCGATGGTTTTGATCCCGTGTTCAAAAAGGACGCGGGCACGAACACGTCCGATCCCGCGCAGCCGGGTTAAGTCGATCAATTCTTCTTTGACACCGTATTTGACACGGCTCTGCAGGTTGGCCAGTGGAAAGGTGATGTTTTTCATTTCAAATAAATCTGCAAACACCACGGCTGCGTTGAGCAGCCATTGGGCTGCCTCGATATGACGGTAAATGTCTCCCGGGCCGATATTGAATTGATCGCAAATGGTTTCTTCGCGCTCTTCTTCTGTCCAGCGTTTGAGCAGCATTGTGGTTTTGATGATGGATTGCGAAAGCATAAAATCATCGAGCCGCCCACAATTTTCCGGATTGAGAATGGTTTCGTCCTGACAGGCGTTCATAAAAGTGGCGATGCTTTCGAGATCGTTTTTGCTGAATTGTAAGAGTGGACTGTCGGGACAGCAAGAGATCATATGCAGAAGACCGATGCTTGAGAAGGACTTTCCTTTCTTGATCGCGAACAAACCGTCACGGAGGGTCATGCTTGAATATGGATTGATGTACAAACGGCTGGTGCATTGGCCAAACGGGGTGGCGAAAAAGCGAAAACCATTTTTTTCAATGAATTTTTCGCGGGTCAGAAAATCAAAGATCTGACCGATCAGTTCAATCAAATTCATTGTCTGTTTTTGATGCGCCATGAAGGTGTGAGAGATGAATTCAAAGGTGCTGTTGATGTCATGCACGTATCCGCTGGCGATGGAAGCAAGGATGTGGACACTGAGGGCGGATTCGTTACCGAGTTTTGAAATCACGGGTTCGGGATCAGCGTTGATGTAGCGGTCAAAAAGCATTTTTGCTTCCGACGGTGTTTTGGCCATGAGTACGGCCTCGCCGTATTCATCGTAGCCGGGTCGTCCGGCCCGCCCGGCACACTGTTTGTATTCGCAAGTGGGGATGTGGGCTGAACCAAGTCCACTTTCAAAACGTTTGTAATCGCGGATGATCGCCCGTCGGGCCGGGAGGTTTACCCCAGCGGCCAGAGTCGGGGTCGAACAAATCACTTTGATACAATGGCTTTTGAAATGATCTTCGATCAGCTTTTTTTGATTGGGTTTCAATCCCGCGTGATGAAAGGCCACCCCGTGTTTGACGGTTTCCGCCAACTCACGGCAGATTTTCGTCGAATCGTCTGCGGACCCCAGGATATGTTTGGACAATTTGTTTAGAATATTTTTTTCTTCCGTCGATACGAGCGGGCCAACGCTTTTACATAATTGGCGACTGGCTGCCTGTGCCGACCGTCGAGAATTAACAAAAATCAAAACCTGCCCCTGGCCGGCCAAAGTGTCGGTTGTAAGTCCGTTGAGAGGATCGCTGGATTTTTCTTCGACCAGTCGGTCGGCAAAATTGACAAATTTGATTTTTTCTTGGCAGTATACGCCTTCCCGAAGGGGAATGGGCCGCCAAGTGCTTAAGACCAATTCCGCCTGCAGCCAGTCCGCCAGTTCTTGGGAGTTAGCAACGGTCGCACTTAAGGCCAACAGTTGAGCTTTGGGATTAAGTTGTTTGATACGGGCCGTTAAGATTTCCAGCGTCGGGCCGCGAGCGCCGTCATTGATCAAATGGATTTCATCCAAAACCACGGTGCCGACATTCTCGAGCAGCCAGCGGGCCCGGTTGCGCAAAAGGGAATCGACTTTTTCCGCAGTCGCGATCAATATTTGGTATCCGCTCAAATACTGCTGGGGACTGGTGGTGTCACCGGTCGCGATCCCTACCTTGATTCCTAAAGGAGAGTATTTTTTTTTAAAATCTTCATACTTCTCGCTGGCCAGCGCTTTTAAAGGCACGATGTAGAGACATTTACCAAAGCCGTGGTAGATCGATTGCAGCATGCAGAGTTCAGCCACAAAAGTTTTTCCGGCCGCGGTCGGGACGGCCATGAGCAAATTTTTACGATCAAGGGCACCCACGGCAATGGCCTCGGCCTGCGGCGGGAAGAATTCATTAATGCCCATCTGCTCAAAAATCTCGGCAATCTTGAACGGGAAATGGTATTTGGCGAGTGTGGAAGTGATTTGCATATTTTTTTTATTACAACACAGCCAGTTTTAAAAGTCAATCTTCGTTTGGGCAATTTGCTTGCTGAGGTCGCAAGTTGCAAGTTGCAGGTCACAAGTCTCAAGTAACTTGTCACATGAGACTTACTTGAGACCTGCGACAGGAGACTGGAGACTTAATCTGTCCCCTTTCAGATGATTTTTATTGACCATAAACAGCAATCCTCATATAATCGTAACGCATTATCCTATAGATACTTTTAGTCGTACTATGAAAGCTGTCATTCAGCGAGTTAAGGGATCTTCGGTTTCGGTTGATGGGAAGATCATTGGCCGGATCGGTAAGGGCATGTTGGTGTTGCTTGGGGTGGCCAAAGGGGATGCAGAGCATAATGTCGAAGATTTGGTTGCTAAGGTCGCACAGCTGCGGATGTTTGAAGATGAGCATGGGAAGATGAACCTTTCCGCGAAAGAATGCCAGGCTGAATTCTTGGTGGTTTCGCAATTCACCTTATTAGCCAATTGTGATAAAGGTCGTCGTCCTTCGTTTGACGTGGCAGCTGCTCCTGAGCAGGCCAAAGTGCTTTATGAATTGTTTATCAGCAAATTGCGCGGCCATAATTTTAAAGTCGAGACTGGTCAATTTGCCGCGATGATGGATGTTTCGCTCGTCAATGATGGACCAGTGACTTTTGTTTTGGATGGGTAAGAAGTTTTATGACGATCATTGACACGCATGTCCATTTGGATCACCTGGAAAATCCCGAGCAGGCGTTGCAAGAAGCGAGGGGCGCGGGTGTCGATGCTCTTGTTGCCGTTGGTGTTGACTTAGCATCATGCCGCAAGAATTTAGATTATCAAAATCGGATTTCCGCTCCGCGGATTTATCTTGGTTTTGGAATTCATCCTGGCAACATCAAGAGCGATGAAATCGAAGAGACGATTTTATGGATCCGGGATCATCATGAAAAAGCGCAGGCGATCGGTGAGATCGGTTTGGATTTTTGGTACAAATGGGTACGTAAAGATAAAGAAAAGAAGGATGAGCAGCGACGGGTTTTTGCCAGGCAATTAGCTTTGGCCAAAGAGTTTGATTTGCCGGCGGTGGTTCACGCGCGCGGCACATGGAGTGAAGCTTTTGAAATGACGAAACAGGCTGGAATCAAGCGGGCGGTGTTTCATTGGTACAGCGGCCCGCTCGATGTTTTAAAGGATATCATTGACGGTGGTTATTTTGTTTCGGCTTCCCCGGCCTTGGCCGATTCTCCACAATCGCGTGAGGCCATTCAAAATGCCCCGATCGAACAAATTTTGATTGAAACCGATAGCCCGGTTTTTTTCCGTTATCGGGACCAAGAAGGCGGATTCATGGCCGCCCCGAAAGATGTTTTTAGCACACTCAAGGCCTATGTCGAACTTAAGAACATCGATGAGGATCTGGCCCGCGTGCAATTCAATCGCAACGCGCGGAATTTTTTTAGGATGAATGATTTGCCGGATTGTTAAAATGAAAGGAATGAGGGATGAAGAAAAATTTACAAGTCGTTATCGTTTTTGTGTTCATGGCCTTTGTATCGGCGGGCGTTTTTTATTTGCTGAATTCTCAGAATCAGGTCGAAATCACACAGGTTTTACCGGAAAAGCCGATCTTTTATTTTCGTTTGAATGAGCTTGGAAAAACCTGGCAGGAGTATCAGCAAACCCAGCTTTGGAAAAAGCTTACTGCGATTAAAGTCGTAAGTCTCCTCGAAGAATTGGGCACGCCGTCGCAGGACTTAGACGCTGTCAAACGCGTTAAGGAATTGGCAGAGTCACCGGTCACACAACTTGTTTTTGATAAATTTTTTAGTCAAGAGGCCGCCTTGGCAGTTTATCCCATGGATCCGAATGATTCCGGAACCCCTGATCTTAAGAAAATGGCCGAGCACATCTATCTGGTGCTCCGTCCTAAACCGGAAGCCCAGTTCGCGGATGTGATCGGCAAATTTTTTACGGCCTTCAGTAAGGGCGTTACCTATCAAGAGGAAGACTATCAGCAATTTAAGATCCATCTTTTGCTTGCCAATGACGGGACCTTCAGTGTGGGGTATGTGCAAATCAAAGATCTTTTGATCGTTGGGGTAGGAGACAAACCGGCCAAGACGGCCGTCAATATCTGGCTCAAAAAGGATAAGGCTTTAGTTGATGACACGCAGTTTGTTTTGGCAAAAAGCGATTTTTTGGATAAGTCTGATTCAGCAGGTTATTTCAATTATGGCCTTTTTATTCCCACTTTGAAAAATTGGACGTTGCAATTGCTGAAACAGCAGCAGGCGTTTCAGACGGATTGGGACAAAAATGCCGCACTCGTTGAGAAACAGCTGGATCAATCTTTGGCCCAGATGAAAGGGATGGAACTCATCGCTTTTTCTGGTCAAGGGGTCACGCAAGCCATTTCGAAAATGGATGTCCATTTTGACCCGGCACAGATGGATCCGGATTTGCGCAAACTTTACGCCTGTCGCCCGTCGGACGACAATCAGACCCTCAAATTTACGCCGCAAAATGTTTTGGCGTACCAGTGGACCGGCTGTTATGACTTTTCGTACTATTGGCAGCAGATCAAAAATGAGCTTGAACGCGCGCGTCAGCAGGCTCCGGTATCAGCAGAGGGCGGGGCTGAGAGCGTGATTTCCGCTTTGGAGAAAACCCTTGGTTTGAGCATTGAAAAAGATATCCTGCCGGTCTTGGGCGACGAGGTTGGTGGTTATTTAACGGACGTGGAAATGAGCAGCATTTTTCCGATTCCGCAATTGACCTTTTTTCTGAAAGTGACCAGCCAAGAAAAAGCCCAGGAATTGATGGATCAGCTGATCAAGCTGCAGCCGTTCTTTCGTCCCGAAGGGCAGGACGTTGAAGGATATAAATTGTATTCCATCAATGTCCCGATGGTCAGTCGTTTTCAGCCGGGATATGTTTTTATCAGCGATTTTTTGTTGATCAGTTCAAATAAGGAATTGCTGGAACAGTCAATTCACACCTACAAAGGGCAGTCCGCGAATCTGACCGCAAACGCCGGCCTCAAAAATTTGAATATCGATTTTAGCGATCATGCCAGCAGTCTGTTTTTTCTACAATCTGATGAGTTGATGAAAAAAGGCGAGCAGTTTGTGGATTGGGGGAATTCGTGGTATTCGCTGCAGCTCACTCGGCAGGAGGCTTTTAAAACCGGAAGCGAAAAGCGTCTCGCCGATATGAAGGGGCAGATGAAAAAGGATGAAGCGGAATTAGAAGGTTTTAAGACAGAATATCGATCCATCAACGACCGTGTGAATGCCGGTGCGGTTATCGAGCCAGGGGTGTTGGAGGAGCTTCATAAAAAAATTGATCAAAAGCGGCAGGGCATTCAGGCGGCTGGAGAATCCGCCCAAGAATTGGAAAAGCTGATCAAGGGTTATGAAGGCCAGAAGGGGATCAGTGCGGACATACGGCAGAAGTTGATCGACGAGGCCATTAAGCCTTTCCTGCAAGCGTTTTCGGCCATGAAAGTGATCGCGTCAAAAACAATTTTTAAGGATACGCTGGCGGAAACCTGGTTTTATTCTAACGTTGAGTAATGGGCTGAGCGAAATTGTCAATGACACACCTCAAGAGTTCATTTGACGGAGGACTTGGTTGATGCGGCGAGCTAACGGTAAAAAATGTGCATTTGTATGGATCGTTTGTTTTTTTCTATGCTTTTCATTTTCGGGCTGCTCGCTTTTGAAGCTGCCTTTCGCGCTCGCTGGTCAAATCATCGAGATTGCTAAAAGGATGCCAAAACCTCCGCCCTGGGTCTTTTTTTAAAAGATGGGGACTGCCTGGGGACTGTCCCTTTAGGGGCTGTCCCCAAGATGAAGCAGACGCAACACTGGTACACTTTATCAATTCAGGCTATCATTTATGAAAACATCAAAAAGAAAAATTTTTTTATCGTCGATCATGAGCGTTCTGGTGATCGGCATTTTTGTGGGCAGCAGTTTTTTTGCTTATCAGATGTTTGTGGATGTGATGAATCGCCGCAAGGTTTTACAGGACATGATCGTACGCCTCGAGGCGGATTCGCGCATTGCCGAGGTGCTGGTGACAAATGTCGAATTCAATCCTTTGACTCAGGAGCACATGACCACGATCAAATTTTTGGAATACGACGCGATGGGGCGGCCCATGACACCAAAATATTTTACCTTTTCCGGAAATATCATCCAGTTTCAGTCGCTGGTCGTGCGCTTTGAAGATGTGCATGTGCGGATGGCGGATGCCTTAAGGGGCAAGAGTGTTTATCTTTTTTGGAAAGTTTTTATGCTCAACGGTGAAAAAACGCAGGAGTATCCTATCACGAACGTGAACGAGATCCCGGCTGGATATAAAGTCGGCGAGACCGCGAGCAAATTTGAAAAAGAGATCTGGCAGGAGTTTTGGAAAGTGGCCTTGGATTCAAAATGGGCCAAAGGCAAAGGGATTAAGAATGCCCAGATTGAGGCCCCGGGAACCAAATTCATACCTGGGATTCTTTATACGCTAGTGATCGAACACGACGGAGGGATCCGCATTGACAGCGAAGAAATCCCCGAGGTCTTAAAAGGAGAAAAGTTGTAAAATGGTTTCGCGCATTCCTTTGATTTTTCTGACAAATGTCTTTCTGCTCCTTTCGGCCGCCCATCTCGACGCGGATATCATCCAACTCAAATCGGGAAAGAAAATCGAGGCCAACGTTGTCGAAAGCAACGACCGTGTTGTTAAAGTGAATATCCAAGGGGCCGTTGTCACCCTTGACCGCTCACAGGTCCATTCCATTGACTGGGCGGACCGAAGCGACGAAAATGACTTGAAGACCTTGATGACGACATTTCATGATTACAAATCAGCCCTCGACAGCGGTAATTGGCAGAAAATCACAACGTATTTGAGCAGTCGCGCCATTCAGGAAATCGGCGCGCAAACGAACCGTAATGATCTTATCGCTCAAGTTCAAAAAAACTTTCCTCACCGGATCAATGTGATCAAGCACAACATCAAGGGAAGTGAAGCGTTGATTTTTGCCACCTCAAAATTGCAAGGGCAAGCCGCGCAAGGCATCATTGTTTTTCGCAAAGAATGGGGAAAGTGGCGGATCGACCGGGAGATGTGGAAGGCCCTCTGAAAATTTTTTGTTTAAGGAAGAAGGCATGGCAAGGCTTATTCAAAAAGCGTCCATCATCAAAGCTGCAGGCAATAAACCCAAGATCATTGAAGAGTTTATCGGACGGGTCAATTCGCAGACAGCTGACATCAGCATAGCACGGATGCAAAGTCCGTCGGGTTGGCAGGAACCGAGGCAGACCCCGGAGTTTGACGAATACACGCTTGTTTTAAAAGGGGTGCTGAGGGTCAAGACCGAGAAAGATTTGATCGACGTGAAAGTGGGTCAAGCCATCATCGTCAATAAAGGAGAATGGGTCCAATATTCAACACCCAACGCGGATGGGGCGGAGTATATCGCGGTGTGTTCGCCTGCCTTTTCTCCGACAACGGTTCATCGAGATGAAAATTAAAAAAGAAATTTGGCAGGATTTTTTCTTAGCGCTGTTGACCTGGAATGGCCTTTGTTTCATATCTTACGCCATCGCTAAGGGCCGGTTTTTGCTTTCTCCATTAGCGATTGTCCTAACCAGCATTCTTTTTGCCGGATTTATGACTGTGATCAAACATAAGGTGGCTGGTGAAGAATAAAGAAATCGCGCGAATTTTTGAACGGATGGGGACGCTGCTTGAAATCCAAGGTGAAAATGTTTTTAAGGTGCGGGCGTATTTTAAGGCCGCTGAGAATTTGCATCATTTGGCACAAGACGTTGTTGATTTGAGACAAGAAGATCGGCTGGGGGAAATCCCGGGGATCGGCAAGGCCTTGCAGGAAAAAATTACGGAATATTTGGACCTAGGAAAAATTTCCGCCTACGAAGAGCTCATCAAAGAAGTGCCGGAGTCGCTTTTGGATATTGTGCATATCCCGTCGGTGGGGCCGAAGAAGGCAAAATTATTTTATGACGAACGCAAGATCAAAAATATCGAGGAGTTAAAGAAGCAGGCCGAGGAAGGTGGGCTCGCCGGCCTTCCCGGGATCAAAGAAAAAACGATCGCCAACATCCTCAACGGGATCAGGATTGTGCGGGCCGGGCAGGAGCGGATGAATTTAGGTGTGGCGACCCGGACGGCGGAAGAAATCATTGCTCAGCTTAAAGTTTTAAAAGAAGTCAAAAGGATTGAAGCGGCTGGGAGTCTGCGTCGAGCCAAGGAAACCATCCGTGATATTGACATTTTGGTGGACTCTGCTGATCCCCAAAAAGTCATGGATGCCTTTGTCAATCTCCCCCAGGTTAAAAGTGTCAACGGTCACGGCGAAAGCAAATCGTCGGTCATCACCAAGGATCATGTGCAGGTGGATTTGCGCGTCGTGGAGCCGGACCATTTCGGCGCTGCCCTGCTCTATTTCACGGGATCAAAAAATTTTAACGTCAAGCTCCGGCAGATCGCGATGAAGCAGCAGATGAAAGTCAGCGAATACGGGATTTTTTCAACTCAAGGCACTGAGGAGCAACGGGTTGCTGGTAAGACCGAAGCGGAGTGTTTCTCGGCATTGGGATTGCCATATGTGCCGCCAGAGTTGCGGGAAGATATTGGTGAAGAACGGATTTTTTCCGGTAAAAAAATCCCGGCGTTGATTGAGTTGAAAGATATCAAAGGGGAAGTCCATGTTCATTCCACCTGGTCCGACGGAAGAAATTCGATTCAAGAGATGGTGGAAGCGGCCCGGCAGCGAGGGTACGAATATCTGGCGATCAGCGACCATTCGCCTCGTCTGCGGGTGGCGGGAGGTGTTTCACCAGAGAATTTGTTAAAGAAGAAAAAAGAGATCGAGGCTTTGAATGAAAAATATCAGGATTTTCGTGTCCTTTTCGGCACCGAGGTGGAGATCGACGCTGATGGGAACCTGGATTACAACGATAAAATTTTAAGTGATTTTGACATTGTGGTCGCGGCCATCCACAGCGGGTTTGAACAGGGCCGGGAGCAATTGACCCGTCGGTTGATCAAGGCCTGTCTGCACAAAAGTGTTAACGTGATTGCCCATCCAACGGGCGTGCATTTAGGGAAAAGAGAACCTTACGACGTTGATTTGAAGCAGCTTTGCCAGGCGGCGGTTGACGGAGGCACGGCATTGGAAATCAATTCTTTTCCGGTCCGGCTGGATTTGAATTCCGATAACGCGTATTTTGCCCGTGAACAGGGGGTCAAATTTATGATCAACAGCGACGCGCATCAGGTCGCGCATATGGCGTATATCAAATTCGGTGTTGCCCTTGCCCGTCGGGCATGGTTAACAAAAGACGCTGTCCTCAATACGCTGCCGTTGAAAGGTTTTTTGAAAGCGATTCGACGGAAACGAGGGAATAACAAATTGTGAATGGGGCATGATCCCCAGCGTCCCAGATACCCGGGGTCCCGGATAAGTGCAGGTCATTTGATTTAAAACTGGGGCACTGGGACTCTGGTCACAGGGGCACATTTTTTAAGGAGATCAAATTTGTTTAAAATCGTTAACAAACAACTTTTAGCCAAAGACAGCAAACGGCTTGATATCGAATCGCCACAGATTGCTAAAAATGTCTTGCCCGGACAGTTTGTCATGGTTGTCACCGACGAGAATTCGGAATGGATCCCGATCACGGTCATGGAAGCGGATGCCGGCCGCGGGATCATTTCCTTGATCGTCCAAGAGGTGGGGCCAAGTACGCGGCAGTTGGCCAACAAACCGATCAATGAAGAGTTGTTCTCAGTGATGGGGCCTTTGGGGCAGCCTATGAAGATCGAAAAATTCGGGGTCGTGGTCTGTGCCGCGACGGGATTAGGGGTGGCACAGATATTACCAATCTGCCGGGCTTTTAAAAAGGCGGGCAATAAGGTCATCGGTGTCATGGGCGCGAAGACTAGAAAGCTCTTGATGCTTGAGGCGCAAATGCGGTTGTCTTGCCATCAATTGATCATCACAACCGACGATGGTTCCTATGAGCATAAGGGCCAGGCCAATGAAATCGTCAGAGAGTTGTTGGAAACGCAGGACATCAATTTGGTTTATACAACCGGATCGGTCGCCATGATGAAGGCGATCGCCGGGCTGACGCAAAAATTCGGGGTCAAAACGCTGGTCAAATTGAATCCGATGATGTTGTGCGGTGCTGGCATTTGTGGGTCTTGCCGGGTGAAGGTCGGCGGTAAGGAAGTCTTGGCCTGTGAGTGCGGTCCCATCTTTGAGGCGCAAAGTGTTGATTATGATGATTTGCGGATACGCAAAGAGGCCTTTGCTTCTGCCTCCATCGATCAAGGTTTTGCTTTTTCGGCGGAAACATTGACCAATCCGGAATCGATCAAACAAATGTTTTCGAATTTTTTAAAAGAAACTAAATAGTAACAAGTCTCAAGTTACAAGTGCCAAGAAAAAAAGATTTGAGACAAAAGCTTTATCACTTGTGACTTGCAACATGAGACTTGGGACAGGACTACCGTGCAGCCTTTGGAAAAAAGAAAAAAGAATTTTGAGGAATTTGAGCTGACGCTGTCTAAAAAAGCAGCGGTGGAAGAGGCCCGTCGGTTTCCGCAGGGGAACCGA
>JAHFFT010000062.1 GCA_023247795.1 Candidatus Omnitrophota bacterium | reverse complement strand
GCGGTAACATTTTTAAGATCAAGTCCATCAAGAACTAACTCTCTAAAACTTGACTTGCCGAGTGTTGGTCCTTGTTCAGTTCTTTTGCCACCCCAGCTGTCATGCTCATAGGTGTTATTCACTGTCTGCCACACGCCATTTTGAAGCACGTAAATATAAAGATTTGCATCTACAACGGTATAATTCGTTCCACTTGCGTTGCTTTGAGCGCTCATTTTAAATGAGATCGATTTTACTGTTTTGGGCGCATCAAATGTATGCGTTGAATAAAGTCTCGTCTGATAGTTAGGATCGGTGTTGCTGCTTGTGCCAACCTGGGCGGTACTAGAGTCCTGATCAATGCTCTGCCAAGGATCATTACCCGCGTCTTGTCCGCTAAATTCATGAAGGCTGGAACGGTAGAAATCAGTCGCTTCGCCTGCTCCTTGCCCCTCGGTAACCCCTTCCAGTTTGAGGCCGAGCAGATGTCCCGCGGCGTCATATTTGAGGTTCGCGTCGCCCTTCTTGATCCAAATGAATTGGACCGCGCCATTGTCATCCATTTCATACGAATAAACCAGTTCGGTCTTGTCCGGCTGAATGACCTTTCCAATCCGTCCTTCACTAAAAAAGAAATGGGTTCCGTCGGGAGAGATTTCTTCGAGGACTTCGGTTTGGTTAAAGACCTTTTTTGTCCCATCGGGAAGGTTGAGCGTCGCTTTTGTCACCTGCCGCACTTCATCAAGTGTTATGTCGGTCAAGAATTCCGTTGGAGACAAATCGATGCGCGTGACAATACCATTTTCGTAATGCGCGATGGAACCGTCAGATAGTCTCTTTTGGACCAATTCCTCATTGATGATTTCTCCTTGGTCTGCTGGGGATCCCGAGCTTGTCGCCGCTGTGGTCAAGGGGGATTCCAATAGGGACGGCGCGTGATAGGTATACCGGAACACTTCCCCATTCTGCTCTTTGCGGATCAATTTTTGCTGTCCGTCATAAGCGCGAATGGTTCCGTTTGTATCCGTTACGATCGTCAAACCTTCTTGATAAAAATAAGTGTAAACGTTCCAAGGTTTACCGAATCGCGTGACCGTGATACGAGTAACTTTTTCATCCGCGTAATCATAGGTCGATAACAGCGACGTGTCTTCTTCCAAAGACGTAACAAGCAATCCCTTTTCATAAGTTCTTGTCGCGTTTTCTTCCAGATCACGTACGATCGTTTGCTCAATGCCATCCGCTTTCAATTGATAGGAATACGTGAAAGTTAAAACACCATCTTTGGTGATTTCCCTGATCTTCCCGTATCGATAAATCACTTGCAATGTGTGCGGATTTTCCGTCGTCGGGCGAATCGTTGAACGCAAAGGCTGATTCAAGGCGTCCAATGTCATTTCCACATTGCCTTGCGTCACGGTGGTGGAAAGGATTTTTCCATCTCCATCGCGCTCGTAGGAATAGACCTTTGCTTCTCCCTGTGGAGGAGTCACTGAAAAAAGCCTGTTATTGAGAAACTTAATGATCTCGCCATTGGCCTTGATTTCTTCTTTCAAGTTGAAGCCTGAATCAAAACTCATCTTAGTGATGGTAACAGCGTCGGTAATAAAGGAAGGGTCTATTTCCGCTTTGATTTCCCCTACCTCAAAGTGAAAATTATATTTGATGCCATCTTTAGTCACCATGTGGGTGAGTTTGCCGTCCTCAAAAAAGAGGACTTGGCCCGTGGGATCCACGGATTTGATCAACTCGCCCTCGACGTAAGTCTGGATATTTCCTTTTGAATCAACGGCCTCGGCACCGGTCAGCTTTCCTGCCTGATCAAACGAAAGGTTGGTCAGCGAGTCCCCTTCCCTCGTATCAACTCCGGCGATAGCACCGTTGTCTTGGTAATGGATCGTCAGACCATTCAATTCCAGGCTGGAAAGAACATTCTGGTTGTTAAAAATCGATATGGTCCCGTTATGCGTAATGGCAAGCTCAGAGGCTGATTGATTGATGTCCGCAAGTTCCCCGCCATCCGGGCCCAGAATCTTTTTGAGCGTTCCCGTATCAAACAGAAAAGTTTTACCGCTTTGCTCCACGGCCTTTACGAGCGCGTGCGTTGCTGGATCATACTGCAGCAACCGATAAGCTTCTACGGGGAGATTGTCTGCGTTTAAGAGGACTGTTCCGCCGGATGTCTTTTTCAATTCCATCGGCGTGACAACAAGCAAACCATTCTGCAAGACCTGCTTAAAAATGATCTCGTCGCCATTGCCGAGTTTTATCTTTGAAAGAACCCCGTCTACAAACTCACTGATGACAACGGTCTTCTTATTGAAAAAATATTTCAAACGGCCCTGGGAATCGTATCGCGCCTCAAACGCGTCAGCGCTAAGAAAGACATCGCTCGAACCCTCTGGATACGAATAGACAATCACTTCACCATCTTTGGTGATTTCTTTCCTGAGCTTGCCTGATGTGTAGTAAAGATGACTTCCGTCGGGACGGCGATAGATCAGGCCCCCGTCTTCACTCAATATTTGAATGGAACCATTTGAAAGATGGGCGACCGCGCTTTTAAGCGCGCCGTCTTGATTCAGCTCGATTCCACTCACCAAAGTACCATCTGTCAAATTGATGGAGGAAAGCCGGTCCTGAAGATAATTCAAGATTTCACCATTTTGCGTGACCAGATGAAATTCCGTTTCCGGATCAACAGGCTCGGTGGTTGATGTTGAATTTAAAATAACTGTAAAGGGTGCCGTGATTTCGTTGCCCGCGTCATCGCGTTTTGTGACCTTCAGTTCATTATCACCTTCCGTAGAAAGGATCCGTGTTTCGGTATTGGAAACGCCATCCACCGTATAGGTCAGTTGATAAACAGGATCCGCAGCGTGGTTGCTCGACGTGAAAATGATTTGCGGAGGTTTTGTGTCAAGCGTTACCTTCCTAGCAAGGCTTGCTTCATTACCGACGTCATCAGATCCAGATACCTCAAGAGTGTAATCACCATCCCCATTCTTCAACTCAAAGGTTTTGGATTTAAGACTCCCATCAACCGTGTACTCAAGCGTCATTGACTTTTGATTGGTCTCTTTGAGGATTGTGGTGAGGATTTGGATCTCTGGAGGAGTCCTGTCCACCGTAAGACTCACGGGCATCGTCCCAACATTTCCTGCTGAATCCGTTTCCGTAATAACATCAAAGAATAAACCTTCATTCGTTAAAGTGAAAGTCCACGATTTGATTTGAACAACTCCCTGGTCGCTGACTTGATATTGGACTGTTAAACTTTTTTCCTTCGTGACATTTGGGATTGTCGAAAGGATGACAATTTTAGGCAAATCCGTATCGAGCGTCATCTCACTTGAAAATTGCGCCTTGTTCCCTGCTTTGTCCATGACTTCAAACATGATTTTTTTATTTCCATCCCCATTCGTAAAGGTTGCGCTCCATTGATTTTGGAAGGGCATCCAATTTGTCCAGGTTTTACCCTGATCTAAAGAATACCGCGATTGAGCCAGACCAGAGGTCGCGTCATTCACGGACAAGGCAATGTCAATATTAGGATGATTAGTGAATGGGTTTCCCCCATTCATTTGCACGGACCCGACGGGTGGCGTTGTGTCCAACACGATATTATTAGTAAAAATTTTTGATTCATTGCCGGCCATATCGCGAATGCGGTATTGGATTTCTTTCTGCCCATCGCCCGATGGAAGCAAGACAACAATATAACTATCCGTACGGAAATAATTCGTGGTTTCGATGAGACGCCAACCGCTCCAAATTTTTCCTGCATCAAGCGAATAAGTCACTTCATGTTCTTCCTCCCCGTCGAAAAAACAAAGATAGTAAGAGTAAACAGTTCCACATTTTTGATTCCTCTCGAGAAAAATACCTCGCAGTTTCGTGTAAGCTGAACCTTTATTCACATACAAAGGGTTTATCGGCGCTGTCGTATCGAAGTGAAACTGCTCAACATCTCGCAAGACATTACCGGCAAAGTCTCGAAATTCCGCCCAAATGTTATAATATCCGTCCTTCTGTGGTAACTCAAAATTCTTGGCCCCTGAAAAATTTTCCCATGCACTCCATGTACTCATATTATCCTGCGAAAATCGCATGGACTGCACACCCGAATCTTTATCCTCTGCCTTTAAAATCACAGATACGTTGGAATTTGCAGTAATGTCCTGACCACTAGCACTGATCGAGCCCGTCGGTAAAACAGTATCCAGCTTCACTTTCCAATTCACATTGGTTTCATTGCCAGCGCTGTCTTTAAAAAATTTCTGAATTGTATTTTCGCCTTCCTTGATGGTGATCAGCTCGCTGGACTCCACCCCGTCCACAGTATAAACAAGCCGGTAACCAGACACATTGGTCAGCGTCGGCGACATCAGTTTAACAGCGGGAGCTTGCGTATCCAGCGTCCAGGTGAAAGAGGCTGGCGAGTCTTCTTCATTCCCGATTTCATCCCTCGCCTTCACTTGCAAAGTATACGTGCCGTCCGCGCTACCGTCACTCTTAAACGAAAGTGCCAACGTGTTTGTGTCCAACTGCAACCATTCATTGATCACCGTCCCCGCTTTACTCAGACGATAACTGAACACGCTCGGTTCATCAGCGCTGAATCTAAATATCGGATTCGTTTCATGAGTGATCGTTGTTAGCGTTGTTTCAATATTTCCAGTTGACGGAGCTGTCCAATCCACCAATAACTCGACGGGCAACACGCTCTTATTTCCCGCTTCATCAACCTCAGTGACGGCATCTTGGAATTGCTCATCTTTCGTAAAGTTGAACGTTCGTGACTTTGCCACCCCATCCACCAAATATTCGATCGTAATGGAATGTTCTTTTGTGACTGCTGGAATATCCGTCAAACATTTCATCACCGGAGCTATTGAGTCCAGCACCACATCCCAACTCACATTGGTCTTATTGCCCGCTTCATCAATGAGGGTTTTCCCAATCGTATTTTTCCCTTCATTTAAAGTCAGCGGTTCGGTATATGCTTTTTCATCCACTGTATAGAGAAGAGTGTAATTTGGATTGTTGGTAAGCGAGGGAGAAGTGAGCGTCACTTTCGGAGGCATTCGATCAACTTGCTTTAAATCATCCGGCGTTGCAAAAGTAAGCGGCAGCAAAATTTCGGGATCCATTTGCCTGGCCAATTTGAACTCGGTTGGTTGTCTGACATTGATCCAAAATCCCTTTCCTGCTGAAAATATCAGTGACTCATCGATGATGTAGGACTTATAGCTACCATCTTTCCAGTCCCACAGCGGACTGATCACTTGGTTTGTATCAATGACACTCTGCAATCTTGGGCTTCCATAACTTGAACCTATCAGATTCCACCCAACACTTAACTGCTGATTGATATTGATGACCTTCTGGCCTTCAAACTTCCGTTCTCCGGCCTCATCAACCCATACCCAATAAGCCTTTCCCGGCTCGAGCTTTTCTCGTTCCTTGACATACTTCTTGGCCTCGTTATTCCATCCCCAAACCGAGGTCATGAAGTCAGCCATTGAGGATTTCAATGAAATCGCTTCGGCAAATGGGTTGCTGAAAAAATTCCAACCTGTTGAAAAATTTAAAGTTATATCAAAATGCTCGTTAGGATTAAGCTTTTCTTGGGCCGAGGAAATCTGACAGTTCGCCCCCTGGCATTGATCATCCCATTGATACACAAACTCCTCACGATATTCAGCATTTTGCCCTTCCAACACAATCGCCAATTTCCCTTCTTCAAACCGATAAATCGCGTGTTCTGGGCCCTTAAACATCTCTTTGATCCGAAATTCCCCTTCCTTGATCTCTTCATAGACAAATTTTTCATCAGCATTTAAGAAGACGGTCTTGCTATGCCTTTCTGAATCATACACAATATAGGGAAAGCTCGGATTATTTTGTTCCTTTTGCTCAAAATTAAAATTGGAAAGCGGCAGATTTTTTAACTGGATCGGAATTTCCGGGTTAAAAAGACTATCTGCGGCCAAGGAGCGCTGCTGAATAGGAAGGCGACCAGCGTTGTCTGTCGTCAGCAAGCTGGTTTGAAATTCTACTTTATTTTCTTCGTTAGGGGTCGTAAAACTACCAGTTAAAGTACTGGCAAAGGCAACGGATCGAAACAGTTCGTTAGAAAGAAAGAATGCGATGATAAAGCTGGCGAGAATCCTGGTTGCGGGTCGGTATCCTCGTCGAGTACGGAAGGAATGCATCTGCAGGGCCTCGATTTTGATTTACAACGATATGGTTTAATCCACCCTGAGTAATACTGATCACACAGATTTTGCTATTAACAAATTAAATTTTAGCACTTATGTAATTAAAATCAAGCTGTTTTTTATCAGCAATGTAAGATATTGATTATAAACAAGTTATGAAATTTTAAAAATTTTCTAAAAATTATTTTTGAGCAAAATGAACAATAATAGGGACTGGGGATTTGCTACGCAGAGTTTTAAAAATACGGTGATAAATAAAATAAACGTTGGGGATTACAATGAGGGTGAGGATCGCGGAAATACTTAAGCCCCCAATGACCGTTAAGGCCATCGAACGCCAGAGTTCTGAGGTTTCATTGATCTTTAGCGTTAAAGGAACCATGCCAATCACGGTTGTCAACGTGGTCATGAGAATCGGGCGCAATCGGCTGGTTGAGGCCGTAAGGACACTTTTGACGATCGGTCTTCCCTGCTGAAGAAAAAAATTGATCTGATGCACCAAGAGGATGGAATTGTTCACAATGATCCCCACCAACATGATTGATCCCATGATGACACCGTTGCTGATGTTAAGACCCTTCAGAAAAACCACCAGAGCGACCCCGATCACTGCTAACGGGACTGTCAACATAACAATCACGGGCTGAAAATAAGAACGAAAGAGCGGTGCGAGCAGCATATAAATCAAAATCAGGGCCAATCCTAACGCGCGCAGCAATTGATCTCGTCCTTGAATCAATTCTTGGTATCCTTCACCAAACTTATAAAAATAGTGGCGCGGGAATTCGACTTCGCTCATAAATCCTTTAACAACGTCAGCCGCGGTTTTCATGTCCATGTTCCCCATATCAGCGCTGACTTGAAAGGTCCGGAATTTATCTTTGTGATAAACCGTCACCGGCCCCTTCGCCGGAATGAATGAGGCCACTTGTTTCAAATAGATCCGTTTGCCCTTCCGGTTGATGATTTCCAAATTTTTGATCTGCTCAAGGTTTTGGACAAAGCTGCGGTCGAGACGGGTCACGATCTCCAGTTCTTTTCCTTGATCGTGATATTTTGTCGCGCGCATGCCGCGCACCTCGGCGTGGATGGTCTGGGCGATGTCAGCGACGGTCAATTCATACAACGCGGCCCGTCGAGAGTCAATCACAATGCCGTAACCGTCCTGCGCTTGCTTATTGCTGATTTTGACGTCGATGAACCGTCCACTTTGTCCTAGCTTTTGCGCGATCGTGTTCCCCAGCTTCGTTACCGTCTGGTCGTCGCGGCCATAAACATCGATCACCAACTCCTTTGCCTTTTTTTCGGTTTCGCTACCCTCAAAATAAACAAAAAAATTAGGGAACTGCTTAACATACTCTCTGATCTCGGCGACGATTTGCGTCTTCGTCAAGTGCCGCTTCGCGGGTGAAACCAATTTGACCACAATCCGCGGATCATTTTTGGTCACACTGGTCGAGACCGTTTCAATGTCCGGCTGCTTTTCTAAATGGTCCTCCAACTGTTTTGCCATTTGATCAACAATATCCAATTTGGCCCCGGCAGGTGGTGTGATCCGCGCGGTAAATTCATTTTCTTCAAAGACCGATAACTCCAATCCCCGTTGTCTTAAGAATAAAACCGAAGTGAAAAATAAAGCCAGAATAATAACCAAAACCGTGGCTTGATTTCGCAGAGTAACACTTAAAAGGGACTGATAGAATTTCTGGAGTCTCCTTAAAAATCCTTTTCGGCCAACCGCTCGTCGGCCTCGTGAAGACCAATAGCGAATGAGCACTGGAATCAAGGACAAAGAAACCAACAGCGAAATCACCAAAGAGATGGTGATGGTCATGGCAATGGGGGCAAAGATGGCCTTCAATTCTTCATTCAGGTAAATGAGCGGCAAAAAGACGATGATCGTGGTCATCGTCGAGGCCGTGACCGCTGGCAAGACCTGCTCCGTCGAGCGGATGATCTCCCTTTTAGCCAAGACCCGAGATCCTTTAGCGACGATATTTTCGATGATCACAAAAGCACTGTCGGTCAACATCCCCAACCCCAAGGCCAGACCGCTCAGCGTCATGATGTTGATCGTAAGCCCAATCAGCTTCATGACAAAAAATGAAGAGACCAATGCGATCGGCATCGTAATGAGGACCGTAAAGACCAGCCCGAGCTGGCGCAAAAAAAGGAGCAAGACCACCGAAACCAAAATTCCGCCGAAGAGCAAAGAAATTTTAACCGAATGAATGGCCTTCTCGATGTATTCCCCGTTGTTATAGATCACGTCAAAAAAGAAGTGCGGGTATTTGACCCGAAGCTGGTCCGTGACCGCAACCACATCCCTCCCCACTTTCAAGCTATTGGCCCCGGACTTCTTCTGCACATTCAAAGTGACACCGGAAACCTGATTGACCCGGGCGTAAGAGTTGGATTCCAGATAAGAGTCTTTGACCTGTGCCACATCTTGCAATTTGATGATCCGTCCGTTATTTTGAGTAAGGATCGGGATTTCGCGGATTTCCTGGATCGACTGAAACTCGCCTTTGGTGCGGATAAAAATCTTCTGCTGTTCTTTCTCAATCGACCCTGCCATGACGTCCAGATTGCTCAACCCCAGCCTCGACATGATCTCTTCGATCGACACCTGCAGACGACTCAATTGCGGCTGGTCGATCTCGACTAAAATTTTACGTTCTCTTCCGCCATAGACATCGACATTGGCAACACCGTCAACACTCAGGAGTTCTTTTTTCAAATGATCATCAGCCAGCATCCGGATGTCTTCGGCATTGAAAACATCGGAAGTGACCGAGATGACCAATTCTCCCCGGGACTGGTAATCGAAAAGTGCGATGACCGGATGCTCAATCTCCGACGGGAGATCATCTTTGATGCCAGCCATTTTCTCTCTGACCTCGGTCGCGACCAGGTCCATATCGGCTTGCGTTTGAAACCGCAGAATCACAACCGATTCTCCTTCTCGAGAAATCGAGCTCATCTGCCGCAAATAAGTCACCTCGGCCATGGCCTCTTCAATTTTATTGGTCACCAGGATTTCAACTTCCTGCGGCGAGATTCCACCACGGACCCGGGTGATCACCGATAAGGTCCGGTTCTCCTGCTGCGGCATCAATTCGATGGGAAGGGAAAAAAGCGAGACAAGACCCAAAATGGTCAGCAAGCACGTCATCATGAAGACCGTGACTGGATTTTTAAGCGACAATGAAGGAAGAGACATCGTTAGTACATTGTTGACTTAGTTGATAATTTCAAAATCGTTGGTCATTGCGAGGAGCTGTCAAATTTAAAGTAGCGACAAAGCAATCTTAATCGAGAAAGATTGCTTCGCTCCACTTCGTTGCGCTCGCAATGGGCATAAAGGTTAAAAAGTGTTGTTATTTTGAACTATTTTTTAGATAACAATACCAGCTCAAATAGTTAATCTTACTATTTTTTGATAGGCCCCGATGCCTACGATAAT